>CAYOGU010000308.1:0-4220 GCA_964403345.1 uncultured Syntrophus sp.
GACAGGCCCGTTTCCGTGTCCCCCATGATCACGGCCCAGTTGATCGCGCTTCCCCCCCGGTGGCGGGGCAGGAGCGAAGGATGGTAGCAGATCGCCCCCAGCCTGGGGACTTCGAAAAAGGTCGGGGGGATGATATCGGTGACGAAGGCCATGATCAGGAGATCCGGATTCTGGGCCCTGAATGCCTCCACGGCCGAGGGGGCTTTGTAGCTCTCCGGGTGGCAGGTCGGGATCTTCCGGCTTTCTGCGGCCAGCTTCAGGGGATCTGGCCGTCCCCCGGCCTTTCCCTGGGGGAGCCAGGCGGCGATGATGTTGTCTCCTCGGTCCGCGAGGGTTTCAAGGACCTTGGCGCCGAAGGCAGCCTGTCCCATGATGGCGATGCGCATGATTGCTTCCTCCTAATCTTCCCTCCAAGTGTTTGACGGTCTTTACCACGCCTCCCTGCGCATTTCAAACCTGAAAATCGGCCGATCCCCTTTCCCTTCTGGTCATAGGGATCATAAGGTGCGTTCCCAGCCGCTTTCAAAATAAAGAAAATTTTTCTTGACAAGGGGAAATGCCCGGCTATAATGCCTACCAATTCTGTAGAGATACTATAAATATGGAAAAGTGCGGAAGAGAACAAGAAGATGAAGCTGTCGACGCGGGGGCGCTACGGGGTGAGGCTGATGGTCGATCTGGCCCTCCATTACGGGAACGGCCCGATCTATCTTAAGGACATCGCCGGTCGCCAGGGGATCTCCGAGAAGTACCTTTGGCAGTTGATCAACCCCCTGAAGGCAGCGGGTCTGGTCAGTTCCACGCGCGGGGCCCATGGCGGTTACGCCCTGGCCAGGGAGCCGAAGGGGATCTCTCTGAAGGAGATCCTTCAGGTTCTGGAGGGGTCTCTGTGTCTGGTCGATTGCGTCGACAACCCCGCCTCCTGCAAGCGGGCGGCTTCCTGCATTTCCCGCGACATCTGGGGGGAGGCCTCCAGGGACATGCAGCGGACGCTGGCGGACACGACACTGGCAGCCATGGTCTCCAGGCAGAAAGAGAAGGTCAAGGGTGAAGGGAAACAATAAGATGCTGAAGGGGTTGATGTGGATGTGTTATAACACCGGCAGGGGAGGTCTGTTCATGTGACGATCGATTCGCACCATCCATGAACGAGACGACCCGCTGGCGGTGCATGGCAGCGGGTTTTTTGTTGCATCACGAACGAATCGATCTGAAGGAATAGAAAGGACAGTTCATCATGTCAGAGAAGAAAATCGACACGTTGGCGTTGCATGCCGGACAGGAGACTCCCGATCCGGCCACGGGGGCACGGGCGGTGCCCATCTATCAGACCTCATCCTACGTCTTTCGGGACACGGACCACGCGGCGGACCTCTTCGCCCTCAGGCAGTTCGGGAACATCTATACCCGGATCATGAATCCGACGACCGACGTCTTTGAAAAGAGGGTCGCGGCTCTGGAGGGGGGAACAGGGGCCTTGGCCGTCTCGTCGGGGATGGCGGCGATTACCCTGGGGACCCTGGCGATCACGCGCCTAGGCGACGAAATCGTCTCGGGAAACAACCTCTACGGCGGGACCTATCAGCTCTTCCACTACACCCTGCCCAAACTGGGCAGGACGGTGAAGTTCGTCGATTCCGGGAACCCCGGGGCCTTTGCCGCGGCGATTACGGCAAAGACGCGGGCCCTCTACGTGGAGACGATCGGGAACCCCAAGGTCGATGTCCCCGATTTCGAGGCGATCGCCGACATCGCCCACCGGGCGGGCATCCCCCTTGTGGTCGACAACACGGTCGGTGTCGGCCTGGTCCGGCCCATCGACTATGGGGCCGACATCCTGACGACGTCGGCGACGAAGTTCATCGGCGGCCATGGGACCTCCATCGGCGGCGTCATTGTCGACGGCGGCCGGTTCGACTGGGGGAACGGCAAGTTTCCTGATTTCACGGAGCCGGACCCGGGCTACCACGGCCTTAAGTTCTGGGAGACCTTCGGGAACTTTCCGGGGATGGGAAACGTGGCCTTCGCCCTCCGGGCGCGGGTCCTGTGGCTCCGGGACCTGGGCCCCTGCCTGAGCCCCTTCAACGCCTTCCAGCTCCTCCAGGGGCTGGAGACCCTGGGCATCCGGCAGCGCCGCCACTCGGAAAACGCCATGGAGGTTGCCCGGTTCCTGAAGGCCCATCCCCTGGTCGGCTGGGTGAACTACCCGGGACTCCCGGACCACCCGAGTCACGCCCTGGCGATCAAATACCTCAAGGGCCATTACGGGGCCCTGCTGGGTTTCGGGATCAAGGGCGGCCTCGAGGCGGGAAAGCGGTTCATCGAATCGGTGCGGCTCCTGTCGCACCTGGCCAATATCGGGGACGCCAAGAGCCTGATCATCCATCCGGCCTCGACGACCCACCAGCAGTTGACGGCGGCCGAGCAGGAGGCCACGGGGGTGACGGCCGATTTCCTTCGCCTTTCCGTGGGGATCGAGGACGTGGAGGACATCAAGGCGGACATCGACCAAGCCCTCAGGAGGGCGACGGCGTGAAAAGGTTCCCGCCATCGTCTTTGCCGACGCTCCGCTGCGGAGGCCGGGGGCCCCGAAAAATCTCCGATTCGTGTGTTCGGGGTCCTGTCTCCACGGCCGCATAGCGTGTTGAGAACCGACTCTGACCCGGAGGGAGCCTGCTTCCAGGACATGCAAGGGATTTTAAGGAGGCAATGGGATGAAAATCAATGACGATATCACGAAGACGATCGGCCGCACTCCGCTGGTGCGCCTCAAGAGGATGGCTGCGGGAAGCGGTGCGGATGTGGTGGTGAAATTGGAGTCCTTCAATCCGCTCTCGAGCGTGAAAGACCGAATCGGCGCGGCGATGATCGAGGACGCCGAAAAGAAGGGGCTTCTCAAGGAAGGTTCGGTGATCGTCGAGCCGACCAGCGGCAACACCGGAATCGCCCTGGCCTTTGTGGCGGCCTCGCGGGGCTACCGGTTGATCCTGACCATGCCCGACACGATGAGCCTGGAACGGCGGCAACTCTTGGCGATCTTCGGCGCCGAACTGGTCCTGACGCCGGGGGGCGAGGGGATGACCGGGGCCGTCCGGAAGGCCGAGGAACTGGCAGCCTCGACGCCCGGCGCGGTGATCCTCCAGCAGTTCAACAACCCCGCCAACCCCGAGATCCATCGGAAGACCACGGCCGAGGAGATCTGGGCCGACACGGACGGGAAGGCGGATTTTATCGTGGCCGGCGTCGGGACCGGCGGGACCCTGACCGGTGTGGCCGAAGCCCTGAAAACGAAGAAACGCTCTTTCAAGGCGATCGCCGTCGAGCCGGAGGCGTCGCCCGTCCTGTCGGGGGGGAAGCCGGGACCGCACAAGATCCAGGGGATCGGCGCTGGGTTCATCCCCGGCGTCCTCAACCGGGAGATCATCGACGAGGTGATCCGGGTCTCCAACGAAAACGCGGGGATCACCGCACGCCGCCTTGCGCGCGAGGAGGGGATCCTGGCCGGGATCTCCGGCGGGGCCGCCCTCTGGGCCGCCCTGGAGGTCGCCGCAAGGCCCGAGAACAAGGGAAAACTGATCGTGGTAGTCCTGCCCGACACGGGCGAACGGTACCTCTCCACGTGGCTCTTCAAGGATGCGTGACGGTATGGAAGCAAAGCCCAAGACCGACATGGTCGCCGTGGATGAGGTTCGATCCCTGGGAATCGTCCAAACCCGGGAGTACACTTTTGCCGGGCCCCTGGCCCTCGAGAGCGGGGAGTCCCTGGGGCCGGTGACGATCGCCTATGAGACCTATGGCCGGCTGAATGCGGACCGCTCCAATGCGATCCTGGTCCTGCACGCCCTCTCCGGGGACGCCCACGCCGCCGGGTATCTGCCCGACGAGAAGGCCCCGGGCTGGTGGGACGCCATGATCGGACCGGGCAAGCCCTTCGATACGGACCGCTATTTCGTGATCTGCTCGAACGTGATCGGCGGCTGCAAGGGGAGCACGGGGCCCGCCTCGATCAACCCGCAGACGGGCAAATCCTACGGGACGGAGTTTCCCTTCATCACGATCGCAGACATGGTCGAGGCCCAGCGGCACCTGATCGACCACCTCGGAATCGACCGGCTGCTCTGCGTGGCGGGCGGCTCGATGGGCGGCATGCAGGCCCTCCAGTGGGTGGCCTCCTATCCCGAGCGGGTCCGGGCGGCGATCCCGATCGCCACGGCCCTGAA
>CAYOGU010000309.1:0-4211 GCA_964403345.1 uncultured Syntrophus sp.
CCCACCGGGATACGATACGGCCGCGATGGCCATCGCCGGCGCTGTCCTCGGCGCCCTGATCGGAGGCCACAGACATGCCGCGGAAGGCGCCGTGATTGGCGCGGCCGGAGGGGCGATGGTTGGGGCCGCTTCGGACTCGGCGCGGGTAGAAGCGGCCCGGCGTCAGGAAGATGCTTACGCCGCGCAGGGAAGGGTCCGCGAGTCCCAACTCGCTGAGAAGGCCCTCGGCTTCAGACGGGCGATGTCCGCCTGCCTGGAAGGCCGGGGCTACAGTGTAAAATGAACCACTGAACGATTTGAGGAGGCAAACGCCATGACATACGCTCTCGATCGAAATCGACCCCTTGCCTACGGGCTTATCGTGGCCCTGACTTCAGGACTCCTGTTGTTCGGAGTCACGGCGACGGAGGGTGCTGACAGGCATGGCCCGGGACCGGGGCCACGCGAATTCCACGATTCGCGCTACCAGCACGACCGCTTCTATCCGGCCAGAGGGCAGCACGTAACACGCCTGCCCCACGACCACCACGTCGTGATTCACGGCGGAGCCCGCTTCTACTTCTCCGCTGGCGTCTGGTACCGCCCCCTGGGGCCAAGCTTCGTGGTCATCGCACCGCCGGTCGGCCTCGTCGTCCCGTTCCTGCCGCCCTATTACACGACGATCTGGATCGGCGGCGTCCCCTACTACTACGCGAACGACGTCTACTACGCCCACCACGGCACCGGCTACATCGTCGTCCAGCCGCCCAAGGAGGAGGCAAGCCAGGTCCCCCCGCCGGCGGAAAAGATGTTCATTTATCCCCGCCAGGGACAGAGCGAACAACAGCAGGCGACCGACAAATACGAGTGCCACCGCTGGGCCGTGAGTCAGACGGGCTTCGATCCCACGCAGCCGCCTTCCGGCACCGAGGCACAGAGGGGCGAGAAGCGGGCAGACTACCAGCGGGCAATGGGCGCCTGTCTGGACGGCCGCGGCTATACCGTCAAATAGCGGACCCCATGACGGAAGGGGTGGCGACAGATGCCTGCCGGTCACCCCCTTCCCGCCCATCGTCCCCGGGAACGGCTACTGGCTGCAATTCTGGATGTAATCGAAGAGTTCCTTCCCAAAGGGGGTGACGACGACCACCTTGGCGGGATCGATACAGACGTTATTGAGGTACTGCAGCCGCAGGGAGTCGCCGTCGAACATCTCGGGGATGATGCCGGAGAAGAAGAACCCCAACATCTCCAGTGAAGCGCAGAAATGGGCTGTGGCGGGGTCCGAGAGGGGAAGATCGAGATAGATGCAATCGTAACGGCTCAGGCAGAGCTCCCTGAGACGGGCCCGAACCAGGTCGGCCACATCCCCACCGTACCGGACCACGCGGAGGTAGGCTAAGCCGTAATCGGGCAGAGTCCTCACGTTCACGAGGGCTGTCGGGCCCGGATCCGGCTTGTTTCCACCAGAGGCACTCTCCAGTTTCCGGTTGAACAAGCCGTTTTCGTAGATCCGGCGGATGATGGTCTCGTGCTGGACAGGCGGGCAGATCCTCCGCAGGGGCTCGTCGTTGGTCCGGTGGTACAGCATGATCGTGGTCTGGCGCTGGTCCTGCTTTTCGGCGAGTTTCTTGAAGGACATCATCTGGGGCCCATACCCGAACAAAAACCCCAACTCCTTGGCGCCGACCGCAAAATTCGCCTTCTGAGAGTAGGGGTGGATCGTAACCGTTTCGGTGTAGAGGCCGTAGAGGCCCTTTTGCCGGGCATGGGCAATGCTGGCGGCCTTGAGCTTCTCGAAAAGCCCCCGGCCCCGGGTGCGCGGGTCGACCACCCCCTGCCCCATCTCCGCAATGCGCGACCCGGGGTTCTCCAGGGCAAGGGCCTGATGCGCCACGATCTCGCCCTCGGGGGTCACGGCCGCCAGGGAGATCTGCAGGCCGCTCTCCAGAAGCTCGCGGACCTTTTCCGGATAATAGAGGAACTCCCCGTAGCTGTAACCGTAGACGCGGTAGAAGCATCGGGCCAGAGCCGTCCCCTCGTCGGGGCGCATAAGCCGGATCTCGATCGGCAGGTCCGGAGCAAACGGCTCATCCTTCTGCGGGGCCGCCACGGTCTGCACCACCTCCCCTGCCCCGCCGTAGGAGATGTTCTTGACGAATTCCATCCGCTTGCCGCCCCGGCCGAGATTGACGAACCGGACCTCGTCGGTGAAGCCCCTCATGATCGCCATGCCGAAACCCGCTGCCTCACCCGTGCCGATCCTGGTCCAGTCCACGGGAAGGCCCTGGTCTTCCACCGCCAGGACGACCTTGCCGGGCCGTCGTTCGACGGCGATGTCGAAGGTGGCCTCCGCATTTCCCTCGAAGGCGTGGTCGATCACGTTGAGGCAGGCCTCCTCCGCCACGACCTCCAGTTGTCTCGCCTCGTCCTGGGTCAGACCTTCCTGATGGACCATTTCCCGGACAAAGGCGGTCAAGGCGGGGATGACCTTCCGCTGGGCCTTAGCCGTGATCCTGGAGATGAAATTCGCGCCGTCGAAACCGTTCGTCATGTCCACCCTTCCTGAAGCCGTCGTCGGGAATTCTTTTCGTGGCGCGTCCTATACTACAAACCTCGGGAAAGGTCACCCCTGAATTTGATGCGCCTCCAGCCAGGACTCGACGTCGTCGAGGACCTTCCCGTGTTCCGGCTCGTTGAAGACCTCGTGGTAGAGACCCTCATAGACGATGAGACGCTTGTCTGCGGAGGCGGCCGCATCGTGGAGGAGCCTGGCCCCGGCGGGATCGACCAGCCGGTCGGCACCCCCCTGGACGACCAGGAGCGGGAGCCGGATCCGACCCGCCTCCCGCCGGATGCGGGCCATCGCATCCAGCATCTCGGCGCCGAACCGCGCCGTGATCTTCCCCTTGCAAACCAGCGGGTCGGCCTGGTAGGCCGCCACCACCGCCGGATCGCGGCAGATCCCCTCGGCCGCCAGCGGGACCAGCCCCATCCTTGGGGTGAGGACAGACAGAACCCGGCCGATGAAAACGACCGCAGGCGGGATGTCTCCGGGTGCCTGGATCGCCGGACCGGAGAGGACGGCGCCGGCCAGCCCGTCCTGGTGATCGAGCAGGTACAGGGCGCCGATCAGCCCCCCCAGGCTGTGGCCGACCAGGAAGACCGGCTTTCCCTGCTGCCGCTGGCGGATCATGTCGAAGTATCCCTGGAGCGGCCCTGTGAAATCCGTGAAACGCCTCACGTAGAGCCTCTGGCCCTCCGATCGGCCGTGGCCGAGATGGTCGATCCCGTAGACGGCGTACCCCCTCGGCACGAAACGGTTGACCAGGTTCATGTACCGTCCGCTGTGTTCGGCCAGGCCGTGGACGATCCCAAGGACCGCCCGGACCTCGCCCTGGGGCAGCCAAGCCTGGTGGTAGAGACGGGCCCCGCCGGGCCCCTCGAAAAAACCTTCCCGCTGTTCCATACCATCTCCCCCTTTCACCCGGGAAGTCCGGGAAGCGCTCAGGACGGAAAACGACGGAAAAATACAAGCAGGCAAAACCGGGAGAAATCCGCTGCCAGGGCTATTCTCCCAGGACCCCCGATACCCAGTCGAGATTGACACGGGCGACGAGGTAGTCGCGGCGGGCCTGATTCAGGGAACTCTTCGCCTGGCGGAGGTTGAGCTCCGCGTCCTCGACCTCCATGCGGGTCTTGACCCCCAGAACAAAGCCCCGCTCCGCCATGGCCAGGAGCCGCTCCGCCTGGGCCACGGTCCCGGAGAGTGCCTTGAGGATCTCTCCGGACTCCCCGACAGCGTTGATCGCGTTGCGCACTTCGAGGGCGACGGCGTCCGTCTGCTTGGCCTCGTCGAGCCGCAGACGCTTCAGGTCGCTCTCGGCCTGGGTGACCTTGCCCCGGGCCCGCAGGCCGTCGAAGAAGGGGTAGTTGAGCTGGACCCCGACGCTCCATGTGGGGCCGTCTCCGTAAATGTTCGGCTGTTCGAGGTAGCTCCAGCCGTAGGCCCCCTTGAAATCGACGCGGGGCTTGTCCTGGGCGCCGGCGATGAGGATCTGCTCCTGGCAAATCCCGATCCGGTGGCGCAGGTCGGCCAGATCCGGCCGCCGCTCCCGGGCCAGGGTAAAGGTCTCCTCGAAACCCCGGACTGGCCCCGGGACCGCATCCAAGCTCCCCTGCGCATCGACCTCTTCCGGCAGGGCCAAGAGGAACCGGAGCCGCTCCCGGGT
>CAYOGU010000310.1:0-4206 GCA_964403345.1 uncultured Syntrophus sp.
TCTTCTTGATCGATTCGTTCGTCACGCCCCGGATCTCCTTGACCCTCTCCATCAGGGCGGCACGCCTGGTTTGGTCCGTCGCTCCGACGTAGTCTCTCAGGACCAGGCGGAAGTTCGACATGGTGGTGTTCAGGTTGCTGGCGGCGATGGCCGGCACGGTGTTGAACTCATAAAGGGCCATGTCGGCCTTCTGGATCTTCTTGGTGAAGTAGATCCCCACCGCGCCGATGACGGCGGCGATCAGGGCCACGCAGAGAAATCCTGCAATCAGTTTCACGCTCAGTTTCATCTTCTTCATGATTGGTTCCTCCTTCTTTTGTATGGTCTCTATTTTCATTTTCAGTGGCATGAACGTTCCCCGGCCATGAGGTCGGCGGAACCGAGGAGCCGGTCGATATCCAGAAGGATCTTCACGCCCGATTCGGACTTGGCCATGCCCAGGATGTACCGGGTGTACGCGCTGCCGCCCAGGTCCGGCGTGGGCTCCACCTCGCCCTCCCGGATATGGAGGACCTCCGAAACGGAATCCACGATGACCCCCACGGGCATCTGGGATTCCACGCCCGCGACCTCCACCACGATGATGCAGTTTCTGTCCGTGCGGACGCCCTCTTCCAGGCCGAACCTCAACCGGAGCTCCACCACGGGGATCACCTTTCCCCGCAGGTTGATCACCCCCTTGAGGTACGAAGGGGCCTGCGGAATGCCCGTGACGTTCATCATTCCGATGATCTCCTTCACTTTCCTGATCCCGATGCCGTACTCCTCGCCGGCCAGCGCGAAGGCCAGATACTTGCCCTCCCTTTCCGCCGCAGGGGACATGCCCTGAACGGCCGTTTCCATCGATTCCATCCTTTCCATCCTTTCCTTCTCCGTCGCGAATTTCCCACCCGGCCAGCCTGCCGCCGGACAGGGGCGTTTCTTCCCGTCGCCTTTATCAACAAACGTACCAATCCCGTCCGCAACGACGAAATACCGTCATTCCCCTTTCATGACGGGTGATTGCGGAAAAGAGGCCGGGGAGGTTCCCGGAAAGTCGGGCAGACGAAACGGACTGGATGTGTCCGGCGGACTGGACGGGCGTCCAGGGGATCGGACGAAAGGCGGATCAGGACGATGCCCGGCGGCTCAGGCCGTGGCTCTTCAGCAGGCTGTAGATCTGCGCCCGGGAAAGGCCGGAAACGCGGACCATCTCGGGGATGTCGCCCCCCGTCCGCGCGATGAGGGCCTCCAGATAGCGGCGATCGGCGGCCTGCCGGGAGGCCGCGATGTCCGGAAGCCCCCCGGAGCCCTCCTCCTCGGCCGGAGGCGCGGCCTCCCTGGGAGCGATCCTCTGCTTGAGCAGCCTGACGCGGATCTCCGCGGGCAGGTGCTTGGGGTAGATGATGGGGTGCGGCCCGGCGACGGCCACGATGCTCTCCATCGTGTGGATGAGCTCGCGGACGTTGCCCGGCCAGGAGTATTGCCCCATGGCCTCCATGAACTCGGGGGAGAAGCCCTTGGCGTCCAGGTGATGGCGATCGCAGAGCACGCGGAGGTAATGGAGGATCAGGGTGTTGATGTCTTCGCGCCGCTCCCGGAGGGGGGGCAGGTCGATCGTGACGGACCGGATCCGGTACAGGAGGTCCCCGCGGAACAGGCCCTTGCGGACCCGCTCCTCCAGGTTGCCGTTGGTGGCCGCGACCAGCCGGAAGTTCGAGTGGAGCTCCCGCTTGCCGCCCAGCGGCCGGAAGGTTCCCTCCTGGAGGACCCGGAGAAAGGCCTTCTGGATCTTCATCGGCAGTTCGCCGAGCTCGTCGAGGAACAGGGTTCCCCCGTCCGCCTGCCGGATCAACCCTTCCCGGGCCTTGTCGGCGCCGGTAAAGGCGCCCTTTTCATGGCCGAACAGGACCCCTTCGATGATGCTGACGGGCAGGGCCGCGCAGTCGACGACGACGAACGCCCCGCCGGCCCGGCTGCTGTTGTCGTGGATGGCCCTTGCGAAGAGCTCCTTGCCCGTTCCGCTCTCGCCGGTGATCAGGACGTTGACGTCCATGGCCGCGGCCTGGGCGACGAGATTCAGGCAGCGCTCTATCGCGGGGCTGGATCCGATGATCGATTCCCTCTTCAGCGCACCCCGGACCCGGCACTGGCGGTGCGCCTCGCGGTACTGGACGGCCCGGACCAGGGGCAGGGTGAAGTCGCTCAGGGAGGCCGGCTTTTCGATATAGTCCCAGGCGCCGTTCTTGATCGCCAGCTCCGCCCCGTTGGGATCCCCGTACCCGGTCATGATGATCACCTCCGGATTCGACGGGCCGGCGATGATCTCTCCGATGATCTCCAGGCCGTTGCCGTCCGGAAGGCGGACGTCCAGGAAGACGACGTCGTAGGGATGGCCGGCGATCTTTTCCCGGCATTCCCGGATGGTCGCGGCGACATCGGCCCGCTGGCCCAGATGCCGGAATTCGTCGGCCATCAGCCGGGCGATCTCGATCTCGTCGTCGACAATCAGGATGTCAGCCACGGGGTCCGCCCTCCGCAAGCAGCGCGTTGATCGCCCGGACCATGTCCCGGATCAGGACCGGTTTCATGACGAGCCTGACGCCCAGCCTTTGGACGATCTCCCGGGTGACCGATTCGCTGTACCCGGTGCAGAGGATGACCGGGAGGCCAGGCTTCAGCTTCCGGAGCAACTCGGCCATCTTCAGGCCCGTCATGTCGGGCATGGTCTGGTCGGTGATCACCAGGTCCACCTCCGCGGCATGGCGGCAGTACCACTCGACGGCATCCAGGGGATGGTTCATGACGGTCACCTTGTATCCCGCGTTCGTCAGCATTTCCGCCGTCATTTCGGCGAGGAGCGGCTCGTCGTCCACCAGCAGGATCCGGCCGTGCCCCCTCAGGGAGGCATCGGAGGCCGGCGCCTCCCTCCCGGAGGCCTTCTGTTCCACGACCGGGAAAAAGACATGGAACGTGGCGCCCCGGCCCGGTTCGCTCTGCACGGTCACGGCCCCCCGGTGGGCCTTGACGATCCCGTGGACCACGGAAAGGCCGAGCCCGGAGCCCTCCTGGACCGCCTTGGTCGTGAAGAAAGGCTCGAAGATCCGCCCCAGGATGGCCGGATCGATCCCCATGCCGGTGTCGCTGACGCTGAGGCGCTGGTAAAGGCCCGGCTGCAGGTCGGGGTGAGGCGCGACCTCTTCGGGGTAAAAGGCCACGGTCTCCAGGGAGATGCTCAGGATCCCCACGGTGTTGCGCATGGCATGGGCGGCATTCGTGCAGAGGTTGATCAGGACCTGATAGACCTGGGTCGGGTCCCCCAGAATCATCTCATGGTCCGTCTTGATGGACGACCGGATCCGGATGGTGGCCGGAAGCGTGGCCCGCAGCATCCGGACCGCCTCCTTGACCAGGGGGCGGATCTCGATCGTCCGCATGGCCCGCTCTTCCTGGCGGCTGAAGTCCAGGATCTGCTTCACGAGGTCGCGGGCGCGGAGGGCCGCCTGCAGGACCCGCTCCAGGTCGCCCTGGGCCTTGTGGCTGATCGGAAGCTTTCGGCTCTTGACGATCTCCGCATAGCCGATGATGATGCCCAGGATGTTGTTGAAGTCGTGGGCGATCCCCCCGGCCATGGTGCCGACGGCGTCGAGCTTCTGGGAATGGAGGAGCTGCAGTTCCAGGCTCTTGCGCGCGGAAATGTCCTCCATGGTCCCGTCGATCAGGGGCTCCTGGTCCGCGGACCGGCTGAGCCGGGAGTTGATGGAAACCCAGACGACGGTGCCGTCCAGGCGCTGGAGCTGGGTCTCGAAATTGCGGACGTCCCGCCCATCCTTCAAGAGGATGCGGAGCATCTCCTCGCGGTGCCGGGGATCGACGTAGAACCGCGTCGAGCGAAGATCCGGATTCCGCAGCAGCGCGTCGGGAGAGGACACGCCCAGGAGCCGGGCCAGGGAGGGGTTGCAGCTGACGAAGCGGCCGTCGGGCCTTGTCTGGAAAATGCCTTCGATGGCGTTCTCGAAGATGCCCCGGAAGCGCTCCTCGCTCTGCCTGAGGGCTTCCTCCGCCTCTTTGCGGTCGGTGATGTCGTGCACGAAATTCAGGGTGGCCGGCCGGCCCTTCCAGGCGATGAGGGATGCCCGCAGCTCCATCCAGCGGACATGCCCGTCCCGGGTCAGGAGGCGGTAGGGATAGGTGTCCGGCGGGTTCTCGCCGGCAAGGTGCCGGCGG
>CAYOGU010000311.1:0-4151 GCA_964403345.1 uncultured Syntrophus sp.
AACGGCTCCTATCCCTCGGGGCACACGGCGATCGGTTGGACTTGGGCCCTCGTTCTGGCCGAGATCGCCCCGGAGCGGGCCGATGCGATCCTCTCCAGGGGTTTGGCCTACGGCGAGAACCGCATTGTCTGCAACGTCCACTGGCTGAGCGACGTCCAGGCGGGACGCGTCATGGGGGCGGCAGTCGCCGCCCGGCTCCACGCCGATCCGGCTTTTCGCGCCGACCTGGAGGCCGCTCGGACGGAAGTCGCGGCACTCCGTGCCCGGGGCGCCAAGCCCACGGGCGACTGTCGCGCCGAGTCCGAAGCCCTGTCTGTCAAACCGCCGCTCCTGCAAGGAGTCCCGGTGGTGCGGGGCAGCGAGACGGTGACCTACCGCTGCGACAGGGACGAGCGGATCGAGGCGTCCTATTACCACCTTGCGGACGAGAGTCTCCGGTTCGTCAGGCTGCGGATGCCCGATGGGCGGGAGCGGACTCTGCCGCAGGGCCCTTCCGCATCGGGGGCGCGGTACACCGACGAGATCGCGTGGGTGTGGTGGATCAAGGGGGACTCGGCGCGGCTCGAGACGCGCGGCCCCGACGGAAAATGGCGGTCGATGTACGAAGCTTGCAGCGTGCGGCAATGAGGAAAGGCTGATGGAGAACCGTCTCTGCGACATCTACGACCGTTTTGCGGTGACCTACGACGCGAACCGGGGCCTCTTCGACATGAGCGGGATCCTGGAGGACTTTTACAGCCGCCTCGGGGGCGAGCATGGAAGGCTCCTGGATCTTGGGTGCGGGGCGGGCGAGCCCTTCGCGCGGTTCTTCGTGGACCGGGGCTGGCAGGTGACCGGCGTGGACTTCTCCGCGAAGATGCTGGAACTGGCCGCCCGGTACGTTCCCGAGATGGAGACCTTCCTGGCCGATATGCGGGACGTGGAATTCGAGGCGGGCCGGTTCGAGGCCGTCACGGCGATCTATTGCCTCTTCCACGTCCCGAGGGCCGATCACGCGGCCCTGTTCGAGAAGTGGCGCCGCTGGCTGCGGCCTGGCGGCAAGGCCCTGTTCACCTATGCCACGAAGGCGTATACGGGGAGCGACGAATTCGACGGCACCAAGCGGTTCATGGGCGAGGATCTCTACTACAGCCATAAGCGCCCGGAGGCGCTTTACGCCGATTTGGAACGGATCGGCTTTTCCATCGAGGCCAAGGACTACCGCGAGATCGGCGGCGAAACCTTCCTGTGGGTCACGATCGCCGCCCCGGCCCAACCCCGCTGACCCTTCCCACCCTCCTGTTTCACCCCCTTGATGGATTCTCGTGTATGCGGGACCCGACTTGCGGCCGGCCTCGTTCCGGCCCTGGTCCGCTTCAGGAGGCCTTCTTCCGGAGGAAGAGTCGGATCGGGACGTCGTCGAAGCCGAAAGTCTCCCGGATCCGGTTGACGAGGTAGCGTTCGTAGGAGAAGTGGATCGCCTTCGGTTCGCGGACGAAGATGACGAAGGTCGGCGGCTTGACGGCCACCTGGGTGATGTAGTTGAAGACATGCGGCCGGTTTTGGCGGCCCGGGGGCGGATTCGCCTCGATGATCGCCCGGATCTGGCGGTTGAGTTCCCCCGTCTCGACACGCTTGGTGTACTGGGCGAAGATCCTGTCCACGAGGGCGAAGATTTTGGAAACCCGCTGGCCCGAGAGGGCCGAGACGAAAATGATGGGGGCGAATTCGAGAAACTTCGACCGGTAGCGGATCTGCTTGACGTACGCCCCGACGGTGTGGTTGTCCTTCTCGATCAGGTCCCATTTGTTGACGACCAGGATGCAGGCGGTCCCCTTCTCCATGGCCAGGCCCGCGATCTTCACGTCCTGTTCGCTGATCCCCTCCTGGGCGTCCAGGAGCACTAGAGCGATGTCGGCTCGGCTGATCGCCTTCATGGCCTGGACGATGCTGTACTTCTCCATGGTGAGGCTGATCCGGCTCTTCCGGCGGATGCCGGCGGTGTCGATCAGGAGGTACCTTTTCCCATCTCGGGTCAGGGGGGTGTCGATCGCGTCCCGGGTCGTCCCGGGGACGGGGTTGGAAATCGTCCGCTCGAAGCCGAGGATCCGGTTCACCAGGGAGGACTTGCCGACGTTGGGCCGGCCGATGACGGCGATCCGGATTGGCTCTCCGGCACCCTCCTTTGCCGGTTCGGCGGGCGGCAGGTGGAGGGCCACGGCGTCCATCAACTCATAGAGTCCCGGGCCGTGCTGGGCGGAGAGGGGGTGGAGCGTCTCGACGCCCAGGCGGTAGAACTCCGCGAGATGGGCCTCGTGGCGGGGGCCATCGACCTTGTTGACGACATAGAAGACCGTCTTGTCGACCAACCTGAGCATCCGGGTGATCTCCTCGTCGGCAGGGGTGAGGCCGTCCTGGACATCCATCATGAAGAGGATGAGGTCCGCCTCCTCGATGGCGAGTTTGGTCTGCTCCCGCATCTGGACGAGGATCTCCACCTCGGAGGCCGGCTCGAAGCCGCCGGTGTCGATCAGCGTGAAGAGCCGGTCGTTCCAGGTACAATCGGCGTAGTTGCGGTCGCGGGTCGCCCCCGGCTCATCGATGACGATGGCCCGGCTTTCCCCGGCCAGGCGGTTGAAGAGGGTCGACTTGCCCACATTCGGCCGGCCGATGATGGCGATAACGGATTTCATGTGAATTCAGTTCCCTCTGGCTGACGATAACCGGGATGCCCCCCGGGCGAGACGGTGCGGGTGCCGTCGTTTCGAGGGCATCCATCGGATTCTTAACCGATCGGGACCGGAAAGTCCATCCCCATTTGCAGCCCGGCCCTTTCCTGCCGTCCCTCCCCCGACAGCATTGCGGACTTTGGCCTTCGGATTGCAAGTGACATCTTCAGGAGGCTGTCCGTAAGCCTCCATGGCCATCCCCGCATTGATCCGCCGATCGTTCGCGGCGGCCCGTTGCCAGGACCGGCGGCGATTGCGGAAGAAACGGGGCATGGTCCGCGGAAAGGCCGGGAGTGGCCGTGTTGGAGCAGTGAGGGATATTTCGATGCACGTCTTTTTTTATCGCCGGAAGCTAAAGTATTCCTCTCTGTTTTCCGATATGGAGAATAAATAGGATCAATTGACCGGTTTTCACCCGTTTGTGTCGAAATACCGTCGCCCCATGGGGGGGGCCCTCGGGGTGTCCACAGGGTATTGTGATGACCGGGAACCTCCCGGACGCTTGTTCCGTCTGGGCTTGTCCCGTATTGTTCCACCAGAAAAGCATGACCGGTCCCTCCATAAACAGGGGTAACGGCTTTTTGACATAGGGTATCGGATTCATGGCGCTTCGGGGTACGCCAGGGGATGGAATCGTCCCTTTTTCGAAGATTCGAAGGTTCGTCGACAACCAGATCATTATCAGGGATTGCGGAGGGTAAAACGTGAATCGGATGAAACTCGGTGTGAAGATCGTCGTGGGGTTCATGTTGGTTGCCGCTGTCACGGCAATCGTCGGCGGGGTCGGGATTTACAATCTGAGGAAGATGGACCGCCTGGGCAAGGTGCTCTACGAATCCGGCACGGTCCCACTGCAGATGATCGGGTCGATCAGCCTGAACCTCCAGGAAGTCCGGGGACTTTTCCAGAGCATGTACGATCAGACTGACGTGGAGAAACGCAAGGGATATCTGGCCAAGGTGGAGACTCTCCGTTTACAGAACAATGAGATCATAAAGAAGCTCGAAAAGGCCCTGGACCAGGGGGAGAAGAAGAAACTGCTCGGTGAACTGAATGCGGGCCTCGGGGCCTACCGGCAGGCCATGGACAAATTCAGCGATTTTCTCCTCACCGGGAATGTTATGGCCGCCCGGCAGATCATGGTCAAAGAAGGTGCAGAGGCGGCCCAGCAGATGAACACCGCCACGGCAAAACTGTACGATGCCCTGGTTGCCGAGGCCAAAACCATCTCTGAACACAACAGCAGCGTCACGCAAACGTCCACCATCATCAGCACGGTCCTGAGTGTCTTCAATGTGATCATCGCGGCCCTGTTGGGCTTCATGCTGACCTATGTGATCACCCGTCCGATCAACCGGGTTGTATCGGGTTTGAGGGAGGGAGCCGAACAGGTGGTATCGGCGACGGATCAGGTGTCGGTATCGAGCCAGCATTTGGCGGAAG
>CAYOGU010000312.1:0-4131 GCA_964403345.1 uncultured Syntrophus sp.
CGGGCTGTGGACGCCCAACGGCTCCCGCCTGAGTGGTACAAGCAATTCGTGGACTCTTTCGACGCCTGGAAGCGGGGGCAGGAAGTCCCGCTGAACGGCACTCCCATCCGTGGGTGGGGAGTCATCTCTCCTGCTCACCAAGAGAACCTGATTCGCCTGAACATCCTCACCGTTGAGGATCTGGCTGCCATGAACGCCGAGGGCCAGTCCCGCGTCGGGATGGGTGCTCTGGATCTCCAGCGGAAGGCCCAGGCGTGGCTCGAGCAGCTTCAGGACAAGGGACCGCTCACGATGAAGGTGTCGGCTCTGGAGTCTGAGAACGACCTGCTTCGCGGGAATATCTCGACTCTGGAGCGTCAGGTTCAGGAGCTTCAGCAGGCGGTTCGTGCGATGGGGCATATCCCGCAGCAGCAGGTTGTCACGCTGAGTCCCGGCATCAATCCCACGGACATTCTTGATGAGCCCGCCGAGGATTTGGCCAAGCAGTACGAGGCCAAGTTCGGCAAGCCGCCTCATCATCGGATGAAGGAAGAAACCATCCGGGAAGCCCTCGCGGAGTAACCCATGAGCCTGCTCACCATCGTCCAGAATGTGTGTCGGCGCCAGAACCTCGATGTTCCGACCACGGTCATTGGATCGTCGGATGAGCAGGTTCTTCAGATTCGTGCGCTGCTTGAGGAGGAGGGAAACGACCTAGCCGCCCGCGCCCTCTGGCAGGTTCTCCAGAAGGAAGCCACCCTAACCACGACTGCCACGCAGTCCCAGGGGACGATGGACACGCTCTGTCCTGACGGTTTCCGGTTCATCATCAACAACACGATCTGGAGCCGCACCCGCCGGTTGCCTGTATCAGGCCCGATGGATGCCAAAGAGTGGCAGGAACTCAAGGCCATGTTCGTCAATGGCCCGTACTACCGCCACCGGATTCGCGGCAACGAACTGCTGGTGAACCCTGTCCCGCCGGCTGGCGAGGATTGGGCTTTCGAGTACGTTTCCGACAACTGGATCGTTGACTCGGCTGGCACGACCTTCAAGCAGTATTTCACCGCTGACGATGACGAGCCGCTGCTCGAGCAGACGCTTCTCATTGCGGGGCTTCGCTGGCGGTGGAAGAAGGAGAAGGGGCTGGACTACGCCGAGGACTTCCGAACCTACGAGAATCAGGTTCAGGATGCCATTGGCCGGGATGGTGGCAAGAAGATCCTCCAGATGGACGGGGTGACTCGCGGGATGCGTCCTGGCATTTGGGTGGCTCCGGGCAACTGGTTCAATCCGTGAGTGCGCCTTCCGACCGGGTGAGGGTCAAGACGGGGGCTCCGGTAGCCTCCGATTTCGCCTCATCGGTTGGAACCCCAATCGTCATCGACGATACGGCCAGTACCGGCACCGCCTACTTCATGGATGCGGGCGGGACGATAGTTCCCCTTGGAAGGCCCCTGCGAGGCTCTTGGACTCCCGTCCTCACCTTCGTCACGCCGGGTGACTTGGCTGTGACCTACGCTTCCCAACTCGCCTATTACGAGCAGATCGGGAAGCAGATGACGGTTCACTTCGCCATCAACACTTCCGCGTTCACCCACACCACGGCTGCGGGGGACTTGAAGATCACCGGCATACCGGCTGCCGTTGGTGCCTATTCTCTGGCCCGCTTCCAAGGCTCCATGCGCTTCGGCGGGATCACCAAGGCGGGCTACACCAATTTCACGGTGGACGCCACGGCGGGCAACAACTTCCTCATCTTCTCAGCCGGCGGGTCTGGTGTCGCGGCTTCGACCGTGACGGCGGCTGACATGCCCACTGGCGGGACCGTCGTTCTTCGCGGGTCCGTTACCTACTTCATCGACTGATGCGTACCCCACTTAGACAGAAGAACCGCCTCGCAAGGGGACAGACTGCCTCCACGCAGACCATCCCCGCTCCGGTGGGTGGATGGAACGCAAGGGACGCTCTGGCCCAGATGCCTCCCACGGATGCGGTCATCCTCGAGAACTGGTTTCCGGGGACTTCCTACTGCCAGATCCGTGGCGGGTATACCTCCCACGCCACCGGCATGACCGGGAATGGCAAGACGCTCGCCACTTACAACGCCCTGAGCGGTACGAACTCCATGTTCGCCTACACCGCCTCGGGTATCTACGATGTGACGAGCGCCGGGGCTGTAGGGGCGTCCAAGCTCACTCGGACGAACGGCAAGCACATCTGGATCGACTTCGGGGATGGGACGAGCAACTACCTCATCGCCGTGAATGGGGTGGACAAGCCTGCCTACTTCGACGGGGCCACTTGGACGGCTGTGGATGGAGCTTCCACCCCGGCCCTGACCGGCATCACCACGACCACGATCTGCTATGTCCAGGCGTTCAAGGGCCGGCTGATCTTCTTGGTCAACAACTCGCTCTCCTTCTACTACCTCGCTGCCGGTGCTGCCGGTGGTGCCCTGACTCGCTTCCAGCTTGATGGGGAATGCGTGAGGGGCGGCTACCTGATGGCGGTGGGGACGCTGACCATTGATGCCGGTGATGGCCCGGATGACCGGATTGTGTTCATCACCAGCGAGGGGGAGGCTATCGTCTACCAAGGCACGAACCCTTCCTCTGCCGCTTCGTGGACGAAGGTCGGTGCCTACTACATCGGGCGTCCCATTGGCCGGCGGTGCCTCCAGAAGATGGGTGGGGACTTGATCCTCCTCACGCAGAACGGGGCCTTCCCGCTCACCAAGGCGATCCAGAGCAACGTGATCGACAACAAGGAAGCCCTGTCCTTCAAGATCGAAAACGCTTTCACGGACGCTGCCAAGCTCTACTACTCGGTGTTCGGGTGGCGCTCCATCGTGTTCCCCAAGCAGTCTGCCCTGATCGTGAACGTCCCGGTCGCGGAAGATGGGACGCACTACCAATATGTGATGAACACGATCACGAAGTCTTGGTGCAAGTTCTCCGGGTGGAACGCCGAGGACTTCGCCGTGTTGAACAACGAACTGTACTTCACCAGCGGGACGTCAGTCGTGAAGGCTTGGGTTGAGGAGCAGCCTGACGGCACGACGGATGTTGTGGCGTATGGGAAGCCTGCCTTCACCTACTTCGGCAAGCCCGGTACGCAGAAGAAGGTCAAGATGTTCCGGCCCGTTCTCGAGACAAACGGCACCCTGACCTTCCTCGCCGGGGTCGATGTGGACTTCAACGAAAAGACCCTTGCCGGGAGCGCGACCTACACGCCTTCCGCTCTTGCCTTGTGGGGTACGGCCCTGTGGGGCTCGGCTCTGTGGGGAAGTGGTCTGGGAACGGTGAAGCGGTGGGTGAGCCCTGCGTGTCCTCCGGGATATACCGCCACCGGGAAGATCAAGGTGAATACCCGGACGTTGACCATCCGATGGCTCTCCAACGACTATATCTTTGAAGTCGGTGGCCCGATGTGATTTTCCAGCTTGAGAACCTTTCAAGCTGTTGGGGTGAGGTATGGGGCCTTGCCATGAAGTGCATGACGGAGAAGGGGCTTATCTATCACCCCGACTACCAGCGGTACAAGGAGTACGAGCAATGCGACAACTTGTACATCGTGACGGTGCGGACCAGGGAGAGGGAGATGGTTGGGTTCGCGATGATGTATGTGTTCCGTTCGATGCACACGCAGATGCTCGGGGCGCAGGAGGACTTGTTCTATCTCCTGCCGGATTATCGGAAGGGCTGGACTGCCTTGAGGTTACTCAGGGAAGTCGAGGACGAAGCTCGCAGGCGAGGGTGTTCGGAGGTCAGCATGGTGACTGAAATCGGTTCCGTGGCGGGGGCTATACTTGACGCCAAGGGATATGCTATAACCTCCCGTAATCATCGCAAGATCCTGCGGGCCGACAGCCCTGTTTCCACCATTGGAAAGGCTGTCGCATGAACCCCTACCCGCAACCCAAGTCTGGAACTCAAAGCCCTGCCGGGACCACTCAGCAGATGGCTCCGGGCGGGAACTTCACGAACACCAACATCGACCCCTCCGGGACGAGCCCTCAAGCGGCCACCCCGAACACGGTCCTTGTCACCCCGCAGAACGCGGGCACCTACGGGTTCGACCGGATCGGTTCCACGATCAACACGGACACCGGGGGAATCGTCAACCCGTTCTCCGGGCCGGCTGACGGCC
>CAYOGU010000313.1:0-4121 GCA_964403345.1 uncultured Syntrophus sp.
ACGACTACTTCCATGCCCTCGCCGGGGTCGAAGGCGGCAAGCGGCTGGTGCCCTGCCTCTACGATTACGAGCGACAGTCGGACGCCTCGGCCGGCCTCCCTTCCTTCGAGCACTACGCCACCTACATGGGACCTTGGGACATCATGTCCCAGCACTTCGTGAAACGTACCGATCCCCCTCCGGGCATCTCCTCCTTTACGAAGATCCGCCTCGGTTGGATCCAGGCCGGGCAGGTCCGGATCGCCAGGCCCGGCGAAACTGTGTTTGCCGTTCTGTCGCCCCTGTCCCTGGGAGGAGACTGCCTGGCCGTCAAGATCCCCCTGGGAAGCGGGAAGTACTACCTCATCGAGAACCGGCAGCCGATCAGATCCGACCGGTTCCTGCCCGATTCGGGGATCCTGATCCTGGAGGTCAATCCCGAGGCCGCCGAGGGATACGGAACGGTGGAGGTGAAGGACGCGGGCGGCGTCGGCGGTTTTGCCCAGGCGACCCACATCCTGGAGGTGGACAAACGGGCCTTCTTCAAGGACTGGTGGAACAACATCGCTGTCATCCCCCTTTGGAAGCAGAAGGAGGACGTCGCCGTCCTGGTCACTCACCCCGACCGAAGCGAAGGAGCGATCCGGGCGGCCAGGGCAATCCAGGCCCTGATCAACCGGCACGCCGCATCGGATCAACCCGCCATTCGCGAGGCAATCGAGGCCTTCCAAGGCGGCGCCTTTGAAAAGAGTCATGCGATCGCCACGGGGCAGGCCAAACCCTAGACTGCGAGTGAAGGAGGCTCCCGGAAGCGGCGGGTTGGCAAGGGAGCCGGAACGGCACAACCGGGAAATCGGATATGTCGGCCTATGTCCTCGTTCATGGCGGGAGCGTCGATGGCACGATCTGGAACGGCCTTCGGCCCCTTCTGGAAGCGCGCGGCCACCGCGTTTTTGCGCCGTCCCTGTCAGACGAGCGGACGAATGACCTGAGCGCACATCGACGAGGTCTGCTCCGTAGTCAAGGGCAGCGGCATGACGGGGATGATCCTGGTCGGCCACAGCTACGGCGGGATGGTCATCACGGGCGTCGCAGACCGGCTCTCGGCCCTCATCGACCGGATGGTTTACATCGACGCGGCCCTGCCCGATTCAGGCCAGTCCCTCTTCGACCTCTTTCGAGCCGGCGGGAGCGATCCCCTCTCCTTCGAGGGGCTCGCTCCCTACCCGTCCTATGTGGAAAAGCTGATCTTCAATCCCTGGATCCTGGCGACGATCCCCAATGTCTACCTCCGCTGCACGCGAAGCGTCTTCGCGGCAATCGGACTGATGGCCAGAGACAGGATCCTCTCCAGGCTGGACGAGGATCGTTGGGGCTATTTCGAAATCCCCTCCGATCATACGCCCATGCAATCGATGCCCGGGCAACTCCTGGAATTCCTGTAATCCGATCCGGAAGGATCGAAACGGCCCTTCCAGCAACCGGAGCACGCCCCTGTCGCAAGGAACAAAAAACCCTTACAAGAAGGTCCGACTTGGGCTAGAATGACGTTTGCCCGATCCCACTGTCGGCCATCTCAATCCAAAGAGGGACCTGATGAATCCTCCGCACAACCGCAACCTCTGTTTCCTGATGCTCGGCTTGATCTGCATCGGGCAGTTCCTGACAGCCTGTTCGCTCCCCGTGCTCAGGCCCCCCGAACCCTCCCCCCTGGCGCCCGCATCGCGCCAACTCCTTGTCGTCCAGACCCAAGACTGGGATTCCACCGCCGGCACCCTGCAGCGTTACCGGCGAGACGCCTCGGCGGATCCCTGGCAGACAGCCGGGCCCCCGATCCCCGTGGTCGTAGGACGCAACGGACTCGCCTGGGGGATCGGCCTGAACGCGCAAGGCGAACCCGGCAACGGCCCGGTCAAGATGGAGGGCGACGGCCGGGCCCCGGCCGGGGCTTTCGCCTTCCATAGCGCCTTCGGCTATGCGCCACCCGAATCGGTCCCCTGGATCCGAATGCCCTATGTCCAGGCAATCAGCACCCTTCGGTGCGTGGACGACACCGCCTCGCGGCATTACAACCGCATCCTCTTCGAGGACCGGACGCAGAAGGACTGGACGAGCGACGAGGCCATGCTGCGTCCGGACGATCTGTACCGGCTTGGGCTCGTCGTGGAGCACAACTGGGGCGCAGGGACCCAGAGCGGGCGCGGCTCCTGCATCTTCTTTCACATCTGGGCGGCACCGGACAAGGCCACGTCCGGCTGCACCGCCATGGATCCGGCCGCGATGGAGTCCCTCCTGGGCTGGCTCGATCCGGCCCTGGGTCCCCTGCTCGTCCAACTCCCCCGGCCGGAATACGCCCGCCTGCAGGAGGCCTGGGGTCTGCCCTGAATAGATGGACGAAACTCCTTGACAGGAGATCCCGATTGTCCTATGGATCTCCGCGTTGCGTTCGTTCTTGTCAAATGAAGTCCACGTGTCCTGACCGGGAGGGGTGACCTGATCGGAAGGGAGGTTGCGGTTCGACTGCGGGGGAGGGGCATTGCCCTGATCCCAGGGGTTCATCTTTGAGTCTTGTCCTCCAAGCCTTCCTTCCGGAAGGCTTCTTTTTTCCCAATCCTGCGACACGGGAAGGCGTTGATCGGCCGGATTTCCAGGCCTTTCGACGAAACCTGCGGCACGCCTCCGGCTGGCAGGCCGCCATGAACCTGGAAAGGGAAAACCATGAACCATCACGATTCAGCGAATTTCATCGACGAGTCCCGCGTACACGGGCTTCTGAAAAAGACCGCCTCGCTCCCCCGGGAGGCCCTGGAGGGAATCATCGAGAAGGCGCGGGAGGCCAGGGGGTTGACCGCCGAGGAGGTGGCCGCCGTGATCCAACTGGAAGACAAGGCCCTGCTGGAAAGGATGTTCGCCGCGGCCCTGGAGATCAAGCAAAGGATCTACGGCAAGCGGCTGGTCCTCTTCGCACCGCTCTACCTCAGCAACTACTGCGTCAACGACTGCCGCTACTGCGGCTATGGATGCCGGAACCGGACGGCCCGGAAGAAACTGACGATGGACGAGATCCGCGAGGAGGTCAGGGCCCTGGAGGAGCTGGGCCACAAACGCCTGATGCTGGACATGGGGGAGGACCCGGTCCGAACCCCGATCGGATACGTCACCGAGGCCATGCGGACCATCTACGAAACCACCGAGAAGCGGGGGGCGATCCGCCGGATCAACGTCCAGATCGCCGCGACCACGGCGGAGGAATACCGGATGCTGAAAGAGGCCGGGATCGGCACCTACATCCTCTTCCAGGAGACGTTCCACCGGGAAACCTACGCCCGGATGCATCCCTCCGGACCCAAACGGGACTACGACTGGCACACCACGGCCATGGACCGGGCCATGGAGGGGGGAATCGACGACATCGGGATGGGCGTCCTCTACGGCCTCTACGACTACCGTTTCGAGGTCGTGGCCCAGATGCTGGCCATCGGACACCTAGAGGAACGGTTCGGGGTCGGCCCGCACACTCTCTCCTTCCCGCGCATAAGGGCCGCCGAAGGGGTCGACCTGGCCGGGTTCCCCCATCTGGTCAACGACGGACAGTTCAGGAAGATCATCGCTGTCTCGCGCCTGGCCGTCCCCTACACGGGGATGATCCTCTCCACCCGGGAAACTCCCGACTTCCGAGACGAGATCATCGCCCTGGGCATCTCCCAGATGAGTGCCGGCTCCTGCGTCGGCGTGGGCGGCTACAGGACCCAGTTGGAGGACCTCAAAAGGGGCCGGCCGACGGTCAGGGAGGCGACGGCCCAGTTCCAGGTGGCCGACCACCGGACCCCCGACGAGATCCTCCGCAACCTCTGCAACGCCGGCTACATCCCGAGCTACTGCACGGCCTGCTACCGAAAGGGGAGGACGGGAGACCGGTTCATGCCCCTGGCCAAGAGCGGCCGGATCCGGAACGTCTGCCAGCCCAACGCGATCCTGACCTTCAAGGAGTATCTGATGGACTACGCGAGCCCTGAGACCCGCGAGGCGGGCGAGAGGGCCATCGAGACGCACCTCCGGCAGATCCCCGACGCCAAAGTGAGGGAAATGACCTGCCGGGAGCTCGGGAAGATCGAGACGGGCGTGCGTGACCTCTATTTCTA
>CAYOGU010000314.1:0-4105 GCA_964403345.1 uncultured Syntrophus sp.
GTGCGTCTTTCAGCGGCTGACCGACATCGCCTACCTTTCGCCCTGGATGAAACCGGCCATTTCCCTGCTGCTGCGGCTGGCCGACATGCGCGGCAGGCGGGCTCTCGATGCCGCCTCAGCGATGGCTCACCCGTGACGGCGCGAAGGACCGGAGAGGGGATGGCCCGGCATGGATCGGCCTGGTGGGGCGCGGCCGTTCTCCTGCTGGCCGCTCTGCTCGGCTCCTGGATGGCCGTCCGGATCACCCGTCCCCTGCGGTCGCTCCGCGAGAAGGCCGAGGGGATGATCCGGAAGTACTCCCCCGGGGAAACCCTGGACGGAGATAAGGGCAACGAGGTGGAAACCCTGGTCCGGGCCTTCGACCGGATGGTGACTGTCGTCCGGGACCATATCGCAACCCGGGCGAACATCAACGAGGAGTTGGAGAAGCGCGTCCAGGAGCGGACCGCCCAACTCCTGAAAGCGATTGAGGCGGCCGAAACGGCCAACCAGGCCAAGTCGCAGTTCCTGGCAAACATGAGCCACGAGATCCGCACGCCCATGAACGGTGTCCTGGGTTTTCTGGAGCTGCTCCAGGAGGAACCGCTGACGGAACAGCAGAGAGCCTACGTGGAGATGGCCCTTTCGTCGGGGGAAACCCTGCTCCAGTTGATCAACGACATCCTCGACTTTTCAAAGATCGAGGCGGGACGGCTGGAGATGGCGGTGACCGACCTCGATCCCCAGGCTCTCGTGGAGGAGGTCGTGGACTTCTTCGGCTCCCAGGCGCAGGGCAAGGGGATCGAACTGGCCTCCCAGATCGACGCGGGGGTTCCCTCCGCCCTCCGCGGAGATCCGGTGCGCCTGCGCCAAGTCCTGGTCAACCTCTTCGGGAACGCGGTCAAATTCACCGAGAAGGGATCGGTGACGGTCCATGTCTCCCTCCAGGAAGAAGATGAACGGTCCGTGCTGCTGCGCTTCGAGGTCAGGGACACGGGAATCGGGATCCCCCCCGAGGCCCTCCCGAGGATCTTCCACGCCTTCTCCCAGGGGGACGGCTCCACGACGAGGAGGTTCGGCGGGACAGGTCTGGGGCTTACCATCGCCCGTCAGCTGGTCGAGATGATGGGGGGCCGGATCGACGTCCACAGCGTCTCCGGGAAGGGGTCCATCTTCTGGTTCACGGCCCGTCTCGAACGGAAGGTCTCCTTCTCGGCCGAGAGTCCCCGCCCCCTGTCGCTTCAGGGGCTCCGGGTTCTGGTCGTGGCCCCCGACACCCCGGGCCGGGCGATGCTCCACCGGCAGATCCAGGGATGGGGCGTCCTGAACGGCACGACGGAGGACCCCAACCTGGCGATGGATATGCTCCTCGGAGCCGCAGGATCGGGAAAGCCCTACCGGGCGGCGATCCTGGATACGGCCCTGTCAGGAATGGGTTGGATGGACCTGGCCCGTCTGATCCGGGCCCAAACCGCCATCGCCGGCATCGACCTGATCGTCCTGAACTCGGGGCTGACGCCGGCCGAGGAGAGCCTCGGCCTCGGCATCCGGGCGTACCTCAAGAAACCGGTGCGGCAGTCCAGGCTTTACAACGTCCTGGCGTCCCTTCAGAACCGGACCACCCCCTTCGTGGAGGCGAAGGCCGCCTCCAGTGAGGTGCAGACGAGCCGGGGCCGCTATTTGTCCTACCGCGTCCTCCTGGTGGAGGACAACCCCGTCAATCAGGCGGTAAGCAAGGCGATGCTCGAATACTTCGGCTGCCGGGTCGACGTGGCGGCGAACGGCCAGGAGGCCCTCAAGGTCCTGGCAGGAAGGCCCTACGACCTGATCCTCATGGACTGCCAGATGCCCGTAATGGACGGATACGAGGCGACCCGGATCATCCGCCAGCGCGAGGCCGCCAGCCAGGGCACCCCGATCGTCGCTCTGACGGCCCATGCCATGGAGGGCGACCGTGAGGCCTGCCTGGAGGCCGGAATGGACGACTACCTGAGCAAGCCTTACAAAGCCGAGGAGCTCAACGCCCTCCTCGGCAAATGGCTCACCGCCCCGCCGAGGGGAGGACAGACGGAAGGGCCGGAGCCGGCTCCCCGCCCCGATTCGGTCTCCCCGACGGAAGCCCCGCCGCCCATCGACCGGGCGGTCATCGAAGCGATCACCTCGCTGACGCCGCAGGGATCCGGCGCGATCCTCCGGAGCGTCATCACCCTCTATCTCGATGGTTCCATGAAGCTTCTGGATGGAATCCGTGGGGCGATCGAGGGTAAGGACGCCGCCGCCCTGAACCGGACCGCCCACTCCCTCAAGTCCTCCAGCGCCAATCTCGGTGCGAAGGTCTTGGCGGCCATCTGCGGGGAACTGGAGCGGATGGGGCGCAACGGAACCACCGAGGCGGCCGCCGCCCACCTCGCCACCCTCGACAAGGAGTACGGAAGGGTCCGGGACGCCCTGACAGGCTTCCTGTCCGAGACCTGAACCGGCTGAAAACCCGGACCGATCAGCCCGGTCGGCCCTCCCGCAGGGTCCCTTCCGGATCCCCCGGCCCAAGGCCCCCCCCCGGTTCCTTCTGTCGCAGCCGGATGACGATCTGCCGAATCAGGATGTCGCAGGGATCTCCGGAGGAATCCAGCGCAAGCAGGGGGAAGTTCCTGGCGAAACTGCCGCTGTAGGAGAACTCGACGTCCTCGAGCCCCAATTCCCGTTTGCTCAGATCAAAGGCCTTTTCCTCCTTGAGGACCTCCCAGAAGGTGCGCCCCCCGGAATGGATCGCCGAAACGGTCAGGTTGGCGAGAAAGGGGAAGATGGGCAGGGCGGATAGGACCGTGCCGCCGCCCATATGGGCGGCCTCCCGGATCTCCTTCTCAGTCCTCCTGGCCTCGACCCTGTCGCGGGAGGCCTCGAGGGTCAGTTCAATCTCGATCTCCTGGTCGTCGTTCCGGATGTATTTCCGGTAGTCCGTGGCGACCTCCTGCAGGATCGGAAGGGCCCGCTGAATGGCCTCCACCAGGGCGCCGACGTAGTAATGGCGGGGCAGGGCGAATTCACCCCGGTCGCGCTGGGCCTTGGCGGCCCTGAAGAAGTTGGGGTGCTCCCCCTCCAGCCGGACCCGGACGTGATAGTACACCGAACTGCGCAGGACGACGGTGTCGTCGCCGTAGGCGTGGAAATCGGCCAGGAGCTCGATGCCCCGGCAGTGTTTGAAGTTGGTCTCCAAGTTGCAGAGGGGAACCCCCGGCTGGACCGGGAGGAGAAGCTGCGGATAGGCCCTGCGCAGGAGGGACAGGAGGGACGGGACATCGAAGCCCTCCATTTCGGGATTGCGGGCCTTTTCCCGGGTCATGTATTCGGCCAGCGTGCCCTGGCCGTCGAGGAAGAACCGGAGGTGATACTCCCCCGGCTTGGCAAAGCCGGGCTCCTGGTAGACCTTCGCCGGCTGCATCGGAGCTTTGGCGGAACAGCCAAGCATCAACAACGCCGGCAGGAGCCCCATCCCAATGCCCTTTGCGATCCTTCTCACGCCGCACTCCCCCGAAGACGACCTTCCCCCTTTTGCCGGTGCCCCCGGATCGCCGGACCGACTCTCTCCAGGGCAGGGGGCCCCTCGACATCCTCAACGGCATCGGCCGGCCTCGCGGCGGCCGGGGCCCCATCCCTCATCTCAGAATCCCCTCGACGTCGGGCACCCGCAATCGACGCCGCCCGACGGCTGTTTGGTGGAGGCAATTTCCACGTTTTCCGTCCCGTTGTCAACATCTTTATCCTCCGAATCAAGGCCTTGCAGACGCCCTCGCCCCTCCCCCGCCGTCCCGCCAGCGGCAGGGGCAAGACCCGCGGGAAAGATCACCTCAAGAACGGCATCGATCCGATGGAGGTTCCCGACCAAACCGGCGGCCTCGCCGGGCGAGAGCCGCGCCGCCCCGGCAGCCTCCAAGTCCCGGCCGATCGCGCCATGACCCGGTCGCTGAAAGAAAGCCTCCGGCGGTAGTGGCCGTCAACACGGAAACACCGCCGCGCCAAGCGCTGGAAGGGCTGGCGTCCACGGAGGGCCTGTGCTATAGAAGGGAAGATTCCACGCGCCCCCCGAAAACCATGGCAAGGAGGAAAGGGCATGAAGGGCCTGTACAAA
>CAYOGU010000315.1:0-4104 GCA_964403345.1 uncultured Syntrophus sp.
TCTTCCAGATCAGCCAGTTCAAACGCTCCTGCATCCCGAACGGCCCCAAGGTCGGTTCGGGGGGCTCGCTCTCGCCGCGGGGAGACTTCAGGGCGCCGAGCGACAGCCAGGCCGCCGTCTGGCTGGAGGACGCCAAGACCATTCCGGAGAAGGACGAACCATGAACCGAGGAGAACAATACAGGGATTTCGACGCCACGGAGCTTTACTGCCCCCGCTGCCGCCGCGCCGTGCCGGTGCGCAAGAGGCTGCTCCTGGTCCTGGCCGAGGGGGACAAGTACGACTACACCTGCGTCCACTGCGGGACCTCCGTGGGCGACAAGATGGTCACCGGGCGCGACAACCTCAAGATCCTCATCAAGTGACCTCCCTTGACATATGTAATTTGCGCTTCGTATAACACAACTGTCAGGCGAAATCGTGATACCCATACTGGCCGAGGTCAGGGAGGCCACCTATTGGTGGATGATCGGATACAATGAGCGGATGCCCCATGATTCCCCGGATGATCTGACGCCAGTGGAATATTTGTCAAAAAACGCCGGCAACTCTGTTTCTCACTGGTCTGCTTGACAGGGAAGCTTGCGATCGAAGCTGAAATCGCGTGGGGGGTGGAAACGGGATCTGCCGGGATCTTCGAACGGGGAACGGACCTTGCGGCCAGTCCCGCACCAGCGGGGTTTCAGGGCATCACCGGGAAGGTTTCTTCTTTTCCATGGCCAGACGGAGCTTCTCTCCCAGGCTCCCCAACCCCGTTCCGCCTTCCTCTTTGTCCCGGTAAACGACGGTCTCCTCCCTGGGGGGGGCGGCGGCGGACGATCCCTCCAGGTAGTCCCCCAGGAGGCCGCGGCTGTGGGTGTCCTCGTGGCAGTAGACGCAGAGGTTCTCCCAGTTGCTGCCGTCCGGGGGGTTGTTATGATGGTTGCCGTCCTTGTGGTGGACGGTCAGCAGATGGCGGTGCGCCGGATCGAACTCCCGGCCGCAGTGGGCGCAGACCAGGCCGTGCAGGGCGAGCGACCGCTCCCGGTAATCCTCCTCGCCGGGCTCGCGCGCGGTCTTGAGTTCCCGGACGACCTCCTCCACGGGCCGCGCTGTCCGGTTGGGGGCCTTGACGGTGCTGACGCGGACGCGCCCCCCCCTGTTTCCGAAGGTCATCCTGGCCATGCGGATCGGCCCCGCCTTTCTTTCTCTCTTGGGAAGATCGAATCGGCCGTCCCGTTCACGTCGTCCCGTCCCCCGGGTTCCGGCGGCCATCGGACTCGTCGGCAAGGCGTGCGGCAAAGACCCGAACGCCCTTGGCCACGGCCATGGCGGTCCTCAGGATCTGGAGGAACGGGAGGGGGATCCTCCTGCGGACGACCTCCTCCAGGCCCACGATGAGGCCCAGCGTCCCCTGGATCGCCCGGATCGTCGCCGACAGCTCCTCCACCTGCCGGTGGACCGTCACGGCCGTCCGGCCCAGGTGGGTCGACATCCCCTCCAGGTCCCTCATGATCACGGGCAGGCTCTGATTGACCGTCTGGAGGGTCTGGGTCATCCCCCTGGCCGCCCTGAGGATATGCAGGAGGCATGGGATCAGGAACGCCGCGACCAGGATCAGGAAAACGATCGCGACGACCAGCAGGAGGTTCAGCAACCAGTTGTCATGCAGCATGGATCAGCTCCCTTGCGTTCAGACGGTCTTGCCTTGCTCCTCCTTGAAGGCCTCGACGCCCGCCTCGATCGCCCTTTTGATGCGGCCCTTGCCCTCCTGGATGGTCTCCTTGCCCTTGCCGGCCAGTTCCTCGACCTTTTCCCCGGCCTCCCCGGCCTTCTGCATGGCCTTTTCCTCCAAGCTCTTGAGCCGCTGCACGGTCGCCTCGTAGGCCTTGCGGCTCTTCTCCACGGCCGTTTCGTACTCCTCCTTGGCCTTGGCCAGGAGCTCGTCGGCCTTGCGGCCCAGCTCTTCGCGCGTCTCCTTGCCGCTCTTGGGCGCATAGAGGATGCCGATTGCCGCCCCGATCAGACCGCCGATCAAAAATCCTGCAATGAAATCGCCGCTTTTACTCATGACGCACCTCCTCTTATGATCCGCTCGCCGTCGACGGCGCCGCACCTCTTCCTTCGGGTGCCGGCCCCGCTCACACCGGGCGCCGGACAGGTCAGGTCCGAAACCCGCCGCCGGGCCTTTGCTCGACAAATGATACGGATGCAGCATACCATCAGCCGGCGGGGCGCGTCAAAACAATTCCGCTCCGGGTGGCGACCCATTTTGTGCCGGATGGATTTCGGGGCGGGGCAACATAAAGGAGTTCACGGCCCCGTCCGAAGTCCGGGCAAAAAAAAACGGTCGGGCACCCATCGGGTGTCCGACCGTTTCGGTTCACTTTCTGCTGCGTTGCAATTACTTGGTGGCAGGAGCCGCCGGTGCTGCCGGAGCAGGCGTGGCCTCGGGGGCCGGTGCCGGAGCAGGCGTTGCCTCAGGAGCGGGGGCCGGAGCCGCGGCCGGAGCCGGAGCCGGTTTCTGCTCTTCCGCCTTCTTGCAACCCACCACTGCAAACGATAGCGTCACGAAGAAAAGCAGTGAAAGAGTGATGGCGTATACCTTCTTCATCAACATGTCTCCTCCTTTCGCAGATTTTGAACCCTGGCGCCGCCGCGCTCTGCGACGGACACCGTGCCGAAACATACGCTTTTTTTTTGCCTTGTCAAGACAATTTTCTCATTATATAACCAGCGCACTCAACGGGGCGGAGCGGCATCATGATCCTGGGTATTGACGTGGGCGGCACTCACACCGATGCGGTTCTCATCGACTCTTTCAGGGTCGTCCGGAAGGCCAAGGTCCTCACCGACGAGAAAAATCTCCTCTCCTCCCTGCTCGACGTCACCAACCGGGTCGTCGACGAGGGGGCGATCGGCCGGCTCGACCGGGTCGTCCTGAGCACCACCATCTCGACCAACGCGATCGTCCAGAACAAGGTCGACCGGGTCGGGCTGATGATCGTCAGCGGCCCCGGGCTGCACCCCTCCTCCTACGAACTGCATCCCGACAGCCATTTCCTGGCCGGTTACGTGAACCACCGGGGGATCGAGATGGCTGCCTTCGATCCCCAGGAGGCGGCGCGGATCGGCAGCCGCTTCCAGACCGAGGGGATCCGGCACGTGGGGATCGTGGGAAAGTTCTCGACGCGCAACCCCGTCCAGGAGACCGGCATCCAGGAGATCGTCCGGAGCCAGGTGCACCACACCTCCCTGGGGCACCGGATGTCGGGGCACCTCAACTTCCCCCGGCGGATCGCCACCACCTACCTCAACGAGGCCGTTTGGGACCTCTACCGGCATTTCGTGGAGGAGGTCCTCCACTTTGTCCGCGAGCGGGGGATCCAGGCGCCGATCTACATCCTGAAGGCCGACGGCGGGACCTTCGACATCCTGCAGTCGGTCGAATTCCCCGTGCAGACGATCCTCTCCGGCCCAGCGGCCAGCATCATGGGGATCCTGACCATGAGCGGCTGCACCGAGGACGCCATCGCCCTGGATATCGGCGGGACGACCACCGACATCGCGATCTTCGCCGACGGGGTCCCCCTGTTGGAGGCCTTCGGGGTCACCATCGAAGGCCACAAGACCCTGATCCGGGGCCTCAGGACCAAATCCATCGGCGTCGGCGGCGACAGCCGGGTCCGCGTCCAGAACGGGACCCTCTCGGTCGGTCCGGAGCGCGAGGGTCCGGCGGCCGCTTTCGGCGGCCCGTTCCCGACGCCCACGGACGCCATGATCGTCCTGGGGATGACCGCGATCGGCGACGGCCAGCGGGCCAGGGCCTCCCTGACGCCCGTCGCCGAGGCGCTCGGCCTGCCGGTGGAGGAGGCGGCGGCCCGGATCTTCCACGAGACCTGCGGCATGATCGCCTCCCAGGTCCGCGGCACGATCGAGGAAATCAACAACCAGCCCGTCTACACCATCCACGAGATGCTGGAGGGAAAGCGCCTGGCCCCCCGGCGCCTCTACATCGTCGGCGGCCCGGCCGAACCCATGGCGGCCGAACTGGGCCGGCTCCTGGACTGCCCCCCCCGCATCCCGAAGCACGCCGAGGTGGCCAACGCCATCGGGGCGGCCCTGG
>CAYOGU010000316.1:0-2325 GCA_964403345.1 uncultured Syntrophus sp.
GAGCTCCTGCGTCCGGGTGCCGGCGCGCACCTCGTCAAGCTGTGCCTTCAGGGCCCGGACGCCGGCCTCGGCCCGGGCCTCCTCGGCGGGGAGGGTCTGGCGATAGACCTTCAAGAGGGTCTCGGCCTGTTCCTGGGCCTTGACGGCTTTGTCCAGGTTGGACTTGGCCTGGTCCTGGCGGGCGCGGAGCTCGGCCGGGTCCAGCTCGGCCAGGAGCTGGTCCATGGCGACCGCCTGTCCCTCGCGGACCTCCACCTTCAGGATTCGTCCGCCGGTCTGAAAGGCCAGGTGGGACTGGGTGGCCTCGATCGTTCCGGAATAGTACTGCTCGCCCTGCCGGATGCTCCGCTGACCCCAGTAGACGAGGCCGCCGACGCCGACCAGCAGGGCCAGAAAGGCCACGATAACGACCGTTCTTTTTTTCAAGGCCGTTCCTCCCCTCGGTATTCCTCCCCCATCGCCCTTTCCAGACGGGCCTGTTGGATGGCGCAATCGCTCAGGGCGTTGGCGTAGTCCGACCGGCTCTTGGTCAGGAGGGTCTGGGCGTCGATCACATCGGTCGCTGTCCCCACCTGTTCCCGGTACCGCTCGGTGTTGATTCGGAAATTCTCTTCGGCCTGTTCGGCCGCCTTCTCCGACACCTGGACCTGTTTCTCCGCTTCGCGGAGGAGCAGGTAGGCGTTCTTCACCTCCAGGACGATCTGATCCCGCGTGTGGTCGAGGGCGTCCACGGCCTGTTTCTCCCGGCTGATGCCCGCCTCGACGCGGTGCTTCGTCTTGCCCCATTCCCAGAAGTTCCAGTTGGCGACCACCATGGCATACCAACTCTCCTGGGGCTTGTAGATGGTCCCCGATACGCCCGGCGTGTCGCCATAGCGCGAATAATTCCCCACCAGGTTGACGGAGGGGTAGTAGTCGGCCTCCGACTGCCTGACGAGGCTCTGGGCCTGCCTCACCCGGAGGGAGGCCGACTGCAGTTCCGACCGCCTTTCCAGGGCCGCGGCGATGCAGCCCTCCAGGGTCGCCCCGTAGGGACGGCCGGTCAGGGTATCCTCGATCTCCACGGCGGTCCCGATCTCCCTTCTCAGGAGCGTGTTGAACCTGGCCTCGGCCATCTCCTTGGCGTTCATCGCGCTGAGGAGGGACTGGTGTCCGTTGGCCAGCTCCACCTCGGCGCGGAGGAGGTCGTTGCGGGGGATCAGGCCGGCGTCGTAGAATCCCAGAGCGGTTTCCCGATGGGCCTTCAGCCGCTCGACGGACTGCTTCGCCACGTCCAGCACCCGGTTGGCCTTGAGGACGCCGAAATAGGCGCTCTTCACCTCCAGGACCAGGTTCCGGAGGTTGGAGAGATGCTCCTGGCGGGCGATGTCGGTTCCGATGCGGCTCGCTTCGTAGTTCGACCGGATGGCCCCCCCGGCGAAGAGCGGCTGCCTGGCTTCGATCGACCAGGTGTAGTTGTCCTTCGTCCCCATGGTCATCTGCTTGGCGGGGATGAGGGGCTCAATGCCGGGGAAATTGAAATAGGGTTCCGCGTTGAGGCGGGTGTAGTTGTAGGAGGTCCCGAATTTGGGGAGGAAACCCGTAAAAGCCTCCTTCTGCTGGGCCTCGGCCCCCAGGATCCCCTCCCGGGTCGAGTGCGCGAGGACGCTCCGCTTCACGGCCAGATCGAGGCTCTCGGAGAGGGTCATCTTTTCGGCGGAGTCGGCCTCAACATTGAGGGGGCCGAGGATCATGGCCAGTCCCAGAACCGCCATCCCATAAAGTTTCAAACCGTTGTTCATCGCTTCAACGCCTTCGGATTGCCCATGGAGATGGGCCTGAATTCATCGTTTCTTTGCAGATCTCTTTGCCGCCGGTCGTGCCGGCGACGGTTTCAATACGCCTCCGAAGATGATCCGTTCAACCTCCGAGGCGATCTTTCCGGCGACGTTATCCCCTTCCAGCGCCTTTTTTCCGACGAGGGTGGTGACCCTCGCCCGGATGGGGACGCTGGTCTTGTAGAGGGCAAAGCATCCCATGACCATCAGGTGGAAGACGACGGGGGAGGTCTTGATGAAGACCCCCTTCCGGGCCCCTTCGGCGAGGATCTCGGAGAGCAGAACCAGGATCCGGGCGAAGGCCTGTAATGCGACATCGGGCATGTTTCCCCCGCCGGAGGCCAGTTCCCAGAGCATGATGCGGGGCATCCAGGGATTCCGGTCCGCCGCCAGGGCCATGTTCCGGAGGTAGACCCTCAGCTTGTCGACGGGCGTTTCGGCCTGCCGGAGATCCTTGGCGATGCGATCGGCGACGCCCTCGATGATGCTGCGGATCACCTCGGCGTAG
>CAYOGU010000316.1:2335-4085 GCA_964403345.1 uncultured Syntrophus sp.
GGGTTTCCTTGTCGCCGATCTGATAGTAGAGGGTCGCTTTGTTGACGCCGGCAGCCTGGGCGATCCCGTCGACCGTCGAGCCGCTGAATCCATGGGCGGAGAAGACATCCCGGGCGGCGGCAAGGATCCGCTGGACCGTGTCGCTGGTCTGGAGCGCCTGTTTCTTCATGGTGCCTCGAATCATACTAACCGGTTAGTTAAACTTACCGGTTAGTATACCATCCCTCGCAGGCCTGTCAAGCTGTTTTTGCAATGGGGGAATGGGCCGCAGGGCAGGGCTATCGGGGGGTGGAGGGGCTACCGGATCTTGTTCTTGATCTGCGCCCGTTCCAGGTTAAACAGTTTCCCGCCCAGGATATTTTCCCTGGCCGCCTGGCTGCCGAGGAATTGGAACGAGACGAATTGCTGCAGGCTGACGGTGCCGGCGGCGGCCTGCGGCGCGCAGATCCGAACCACCCGGCTGTCGACGTCGAAGGATCGGCCGTCCACGCTGATCGTCAACCGGACCATGTCCTGGGGCTTGAGGGTCATCTCCCCTTTCAAACGGACACAGACGCCCCCCTCTGAGATATCGACGATCACCACCGGCATTCCCCCCAGGAGGACCGCCAAGCCCCTTTCCGCCGAGGGTTTGATCCGGAAATTCATCCGCAAGTTGCAGGGTTCGGGAGCGGAGGTCCTTTCGATCACCAGGGCAGGGACCCTCTGCGAGGGTGCGATCCCGTGATCCGAGAAGCCGACCATCCTGGCCCCAAAGCGGTAGCGTGCCGGGTTGCTCTCTTTGCGGATCACGTAGGTGAAGACCAGGTCTCTTCCCAGATCGGCGGCCGACAGGGGGGGGGCGGTCTGGGCCAGGAGGATGCGCCGTTCCGACACCGAATAGACGGTGGTCGGGAAACCGACGGACCGTTCCTGGGACCCGGCCTCTTCAAAAAGGATCTCTCCGCTGATTCCCGGTTTGATATTCACCATGCAAAAGGGCCCTGTCATCCCCGATCCGGATCCGGAATGGGGCTTTCGGCGTCGCCGATACCCTATTCACCCATTCTTAAATTAATGCAATGGGGTCTCCACGGTCCTTGGCCCCATAGGGAAGGAAACGGGCCTGTGACGGGACCGGACTTGGCTGGCCTTCGATCGGCGGGGATTCTTCCGCCTGCCGGGCTTACCGTCGCATCTGGCGATAGACGGCGCCGATCCCCTCGATACCCTTTTCGATGTCCTCGGGCTTGACCGCCGGGAAGGTGAGCCGGAAGAGGGGACCCTTGAACCTTTCCAGGAAGGTCTTTTTCCATGCCGGACAGAAGACGTTGGCCGTAGCGATGTTGATGCTCTTGGCCTTGACGGCGCCGACAAACGCCGTTTCGTCCTCGATCCCCGGCAGCCAGAGGCCCGCGAAGAAGCCCCCCGTCACCTGGGGGACGTCGATGCCCTCCAGATACTGCTTGAGGGACCGGTTGAGGGCGTCCATCCTCGGTCGGTAGAGCTCGGCCAGATACTGGAGGTACCGGTCGTATTCCCCGGAGGCCATGAGCAGGTGGATCATCGCCTGGGTGGGATAGTTGGGATTGAGACGGGTGTTGGCGATGACCGGTGCGAGCCGGTCCACCACCTCCTCGGGGAAGAGCCCGAATCCGCACTTGGTCCCGGGCGAGAGGGTCTTGGTGAAGGAGCCGATGAGGCAGGTGGTCGGTAGTTTGTCCGGGCTCAGGAGGGGGTTCTTCCGGCCGTCATAGCGCAGTTCGATGTA
>CAYOGU010000317.1:0-4043 GCA_964403345.1 uncultured Syntrophus sp.
GCATCCACGAAACGCAGATGGCCCTTGGCCGCCGAAAGGGGCAGCCAGAGGAGAAACGCCCCCGCCAGGATCACCAGGGCGAAGCTCAGGACAAAGATCCGCGGCGGCGTCAGGTGATGCAGGATCGCCATCCGGATGGGCAGCCATCGATTCACCATAAGCGTTCCCAACCCGTCGCCGTTTTCATGTTCCCCTTATGCATTTCCCCTACACATGGTCGTTCCATCGTTATCACGCCTCTCCGGACGGAGCATCCACCCGCTTGAGGGTGAAGGAGAAGGTCGTTCCATGCCCCTCCCGGCTTTCCACCTGGATCGTCCCGCCGTGGGCCTCGACGATCTCCCTGGCAATGGCCAATCCCAGTCCGGCGCCCGTTTCCTTTTCCTGATCAGGGACGCGGAAGAACCGATCGAAGATCTGGGGCAGATACTTAGGAGGGATCCCGACGCCCGTATCGGTCACATAAAACCGGACATGCCGGTCTTCCGCGGCGGCCGAGACAGTGATCCGCCCGCCTGGCGAGGTATAACGCAGGGCATTGGTCAGCAGGTTGGAAAAGACGTGCTCGATCCGTTCGGCATCGGCGCGCACCTTGGGAAGATCGCCGGGAAGTTCCGTTCCCATCTCCACGCCGCCGTCCCGGGCCGTCGTGCGGAATGAAGCGACCGCGCCGTCCACCAACGACGTCGGGGAGACCTCGCGAAGATCCATCTGCTGCCTCCCCGATTCCATGCGGCTGATATCCAGGAGGTTGGTCAGGATGCCGTGCAGAAAATCGCTGTCCTCCCGAGCGGCCAGAAGAAGCTCCGCCTGCTTTTCGTTCAGCGGACCGATCTTCTCCTCCAAGAGGAGGTGGACGGCCATGCGGATTGACGTCAAGGGAGTTTTGAGCTGGTGCGATACGGTCGAGACGATGCCGCTCTGCATCTCCGTCAAGCGGCGCTGTTCGGTCACATCCTTGAGCAGCAGGATCACGCCGGTGATCTGTCTCTCCCGGTTCCGGATGGGTGTGGCATCGAAAGAAAAAAACCGTTCCTGACCGTTGATGAACCGCTGGAAGATCCTCTGCTGGCGATCCGATTTCACGGGGAAACCGGACTGGATCACCTCCCGGAACAGATCGGGCAAGCCGTCGAAGGACAGGTCCTGGAGATGGTTCCCCACCTGGATACCGAAGAGTCTCTTGGCGACGTCCGTTGAGAGTTGCACCTTCCCGTCCGGATCGACGACGGCCACGGCCTCTGAGAGGGTGTCCAGGGTTTCCTGCGTCGCCTGTTCCGTCCGGTTCAACTTCACCTGTTCCCTGCGGCGGAACTCGCGAAGGCTGGCGGCCATATCGTTGAACGCCTGGGAAAGCCGCCCGATCTCGTCGCGGGAGTCGGAATGCACGACAAGGTCCAGGTTGCCACTCTGGATCTCTTCAGCCGAACGGATGAGTCGCTCGATCGGACGCAGGATCCAGCGGCCCGTAAGTTCTATGTAGGCCACGGCGATGAGGAAGCCGACCAACAGAAACAGGGCCATCCGCTGCGTGGCGGAGGCGGCCTTCACTCTCGCCCTTTCCTTGGCCTCGTTCATGTTGTCCTGGTTCATCTTCAGGATTTCGTCGGCAGTGTCCTTCATCTGCAGGAAGAGCGGCTGCACCTCCCCGATGAAACGATCCAGGCGGGTTTTAAGGGCCGTGGACGGATCCATGACCTTGTGGAGGGCTGTCCGGTAACGGGGGAAGAGGTCTTTGAGGGCTGAGGCCCTTTCCCCTTCGCCCGGGAGGGTGATATTGCCAAGTTCGACCTGGAGCGCCTTTTCGAACCTCGCTTCGTTCGCACGGATCAGGGCCCCCCCTTCCCCGCGATACCCCAGAAGCGCGAAGAGGATGCCGCTGTCCATTCGTTCCAGGGCCTCCTTCATCTCCTGGCAGGCGGCGACGCTACGGTAGTTCTCGCGCAGGATCACGTCGATGGACTGCCCGAGTTCCCAGAATTTGAAGATGCTCTGGCCTCCGATGATCAGGGTCAGCAACAACAGGCCCCCGAACCCCATAGACAATTTTTTACGCAGTCCGACCATGGCATCGAACCTCCCGCGGATCCTATGAGCAAGGAACGTGCCGGGGGAAGGAATGGCTAGTCTGTTGATTAAACGGATGCATTTATTGTGGAAGACGAATCGCCCCTTGCGGTTCGCAAGAATGCTCTCCGGACGGGTTGCAGAATGCAAGGTTTTTCAGGACCGGGGACAATCGGTTTTTCCCTGGAGAATCAAGGCGCAGGATGGGGCCTCGGGGGCGAAGAGTATTCCTCCCAGCTCCTCAGGGCCTGAAGGACGTCGCGGGCATCGCCCGCTTCCCGCAAGGAACGGCAGAGTTGCCGGTTCTGAAAGGTTCGCGCCGCCAAGGCCAGTAGTTGCACCTGGATCTCCGGATATTCCCGGGGAGTGAGGCTCAAAAAGACGTATTCCACCGGTCTGTCCACGGCAACATCGGGAATGCCTCCACGGGTCAGTCCCAGGGCAACCCTCGGCTTCGTCAGGCCGGCCATCCGGGCATGGGGAAAAGCCACTCCCTCGTTGAAGAAAGTGCTTCCCTGAGCCTCCCGATCCCGCACCAGCCGCAGGGCTTCGACAGTCCGGTCGTCCGGGCAGGCCGCCCGGACGAGTCCTTCCAGAGCCGTGTTCTGGTCGACCGGGTCCTTCCAGAGAACGATTCTCCCTTCCTCGAGGAGTGATCCCAAAGACCCCGACTCGGTGTGCGGGAACGGTTCAACCGGCGGCGGAGGGACCGCTTCCATGGCCATGGGCCTGGGAACCGCCTCATGCAAACGGGTATCCAGGACGACGACGGTCATCCCCAGGGTCTCCTCGACCAGCCTCTCCGGGATGGTCCGGCGACCCGTGACCCTCTCCCAGAAGGAAAGGGGTGCGGGGCTTCCCAGGACGATATGGCCGACCCGGTACTCATGGGCAAACCGCAGGATGGTGGCGACGATGTCCTCCCCCTTGAACGTGAAGACCATCGCACCGAGTTGCTTGGCAAGCGTCAGCGTCCCGGAAAGCAGCCGCTGGGTCCGGCTGTCGATCACCGTGGCCTCCTCTGCGGGCGTCTGGACGTAGACGGCGTACCAGTTGCGGTTCAGTTTCCCGGCAAGCCGCGAGGCGTACCGCAGGAGTTTTTCGCTGTTGGGCCCCCGCGAGCTCAGGCAGACCATGACCTGGTCCGGTGTGATGCTCCCCGTCTCCTCGGGGATATCGTGCCTGCGCAGATCGATCTGGGCGGCCATCTCCCGGAGGGCCAACTCCCGGAGATCTTCCAGATGCGGGGTCTGGAAAAAGTTCGATAGGGCGGTCTTGATTCTTTCTGCAGGATAGACCTTCCCATCCTGCAGACGGGTCTGCAGGTCCTCCGGGGTAAGATCTACGTTGACGATCTGATCCGCCTCGGACAGAACGCTGTCGGGGAGACGTTCCCGTACCTTCACCCCGGTGGACCTCTCCACGGTGTCGTAGAGGCTCTCCAAATGCTGGACGTTCATCGTCGTAATGACATGGATCCCCGCCGACATCAGGTCCTGGACATCCTCGAACCGCTTGGCGTTGCGGCTCCCGGGCACATTGGTATGGGCCAATTCATCCACAAGGGCCACCTGGGGATTCCGTTTCAGGAGGGCGTCCAGGTCCATTTCCTCCAGGGTGATCCCCCGGTACATTTGGCCCCGCCGCGGGACGACCTCGATGCCCTCGGCGAGTTTAGCAGTCTCCGCGCGTCCGTGCGTCTCCAGAAGGCCAATGACCACATCGATGCCACCCCTCTTGAGACGGTGCCCCTCCTCGAGCATCTGCCAGGTTTTACCGACCCCTGCGGCGTACCCGAGGTAGACCTTGAGCTTTCCCCGCCTGGAGTGGCGGATCATCTGGAGAAAGGCATCGGCCCGGCTGTCGTTCCTCACGGTCTCTCCTTTTGGTCCAGAGCAAGGTTCAGCATCAGGACGTTCACGCGCGGCTCTCCCACCACCCCCAGGCTGCGGGCCTCCGTATGGGCGGCAATCATC
>CAYOGU010000318.1:0-4040 GCA_964403345.1 uncultured Syntrophus sp.
GAGGCGAGTTTCTCGGAGGATCGACCGGTCGAGAAGGCCCTGATCCGGGAACGCATCCGGAAAGCGGGGTTTGACGTTGTCGGCTGAGAAATTGCAGAAAACCACCGTCACGATCGGGGGGATGAGCTGCGCCGCCTGCGTCCGCCGCGTGGAAACGGCCCTCTCGGAACTCGATGGGGTCAGCGAAGTGGCGGTCAACCTGGCGACGGCCAGGGCGACCCTGACGCATCGCTCCGACTGGGCCGGCATGGAGGCGCTTCAGAAGGCCGTTAGCGACCAGGGATACGAGTTCCTGGGCATCCCCGACGACGCCGGCGCGGATCCGATCGACGCGGCCCGCAAGAGGGAGATCGGGGACCTGCAGACCCGTTTTGCCGTCGGGATCGTGCTTTCTGTCCTGATCTTTCTAGGGTCCATGCAGCACTGGTTTCCCTTTCTCGCGGGGATCCCCCGGCAGCCGCTCATGGTCGTGCTCTTTGCCCTGACGACGCCGGTCGTCTTCTGGGTGGGGAGCCGCTTTTTCATCGGCGCGGTCAAGGCGGCCCGCCAGGGAACGACGGACATGAACACGCTGGTCGCCGTCGGGGCACTGGCCGCCTGGCTCTACTCGACGCTGGCGACCTTCTTCCCTCGGCTCTTCTCAGGGGCCCAGGTCATGCCGCATGTCTATTACGACGGGGCGGCCTTCATCGTGACCCTCATCATCCTCGGACGGCTCCTGGAGGCCAAGGCGAAAGGGCGGACCTCGCAGGCGATCCAGCGCCTGATGGGGATCAAACCCAGGACCGCCCGTGTGGTCCGGAACGGCGAGGAGACCGATGTCGCCGTCGAGGGGGTCCTCAAAGGGGATCAGATCCTGGTGCGTCCGGGGGAACGGATTCCTACGGACGGCGTGGTTCTCTCGGGCCGGTCGACGGTGGACGAGTCAATGCTGACCGGGGAGAGCATGCCGGTCCTCAAGGAGGCAGGGGCGGAGGTCTTCGCCGCGACCATGAACCGGACGGGGAGCTTCACGTTCCGGGCTACCCGGATCGGCGCCGAAACGGCCCTGGCCCAGATCATCCGCCTCGTCGAGGAGGCGCAGGGCTCCAAGGCCCCCATCCAGCGTCTTGCCGATAAGGTGGCCTCGGTCTTTGTTCCCGCCGTCTTCGGGATCGCCCTCGTCACCTTCGGAATCTGGTATTTCCTCGTTCCCGATCCGGTCTTCAGCCGGGCTCTGCTCAACTTCGTGTCGGTCCTGGTCATCGCCTGTCCCTGCGCCCTGGGGTTGGCGACCCCCACGGCGGTCATGGTGGGGACGGGGCTGGGCGCCGAGAGCGGTATCCTGATCAAGGGCGGGGAGTCTCTGGAAAACGCCTACCGGCTTCGGACGGTGGTCTTCGACAAGACCGGGACCCTCACCCGCGGCGAGCCTGAGGTGACGGACATCGTCCCAGCGGCGGGCGTCGAGGCCGAGGCGGTGCTCCGGACGGCCCTCGCCATCGAGGCCGTCTCCGAGCATCCCCTGGCCAGAGCCGTCATGGCGAAGGGCGCCCAGGCGGGGATGAAGCCCGAGGCCGTCGAGGGGTTTGCGGCTGTCTCCGGCCTCGGGGCCAGGGCGATCCGGGGAGGGGAGGTTTGCCTTCTGGGGAACCGTCGCTTTCTGGAGTCCGAGGGCGTGGACCTCGCGGTTCTGGGCAAAGAAGCCGAGCGGCTGACCGGGGAGGGAAAGACCGTGGTCTTCGTGGCCGCGTCCGGCCGGGCGGTCGGCCTGATGGCCTTTTCGGATTTGGCGAAACCCTCCGCGGCTGAGGCGATCCGGACCCTGAAGGGGATGGGCCTGGCGATCGCCATGATCACAGGGGACAACGACGCCACGGCCAGGGCCGTGGGCAAGACGCTGGGCATCGAGCACGTCCTGGCCGAGGTCCTGCCTGGAGGCAAGGCCGGTGAAATCCAGCGGCTCCGCGATGCCGGACAGGTCGTGGCGATGGTGGGGGATGGGATCAACGACGCACCCGCCCTGAGCGCCGCCGACATCGGGATTGCGATCGGCGCCGGGACGGACGTGGCGATCGAGGCCTCGGACATAACGTTGATGGCCGACGATCTGAATGCCGTGCCGCGGGCGATCCGCCTTTCCTTTGAGACGATGCGGACGATCCGCCAGAACCTCTTCTGGGCCTTCATCTACAACGTCATCGGGATTCCCGTCGCCGCGGGCGTCCTGTATCCCTTCGGGGGGATTCTCCTCAATCCGGAGTTCGCCGCGGCGGCCATGGCACTCAGTTCCGTGTCGGTCGTGAGCAACTCGCTGAGGCTGCGCAGGCGCTGGCGCCGCATCCTGGCGCGGCTTTGACCTGAGGCCCCATCATCGAACCGCTGTCACCCCTCCTTGACGAACTTGTCCTTTTCCGCCCCGCAGACCGGGCAGGTCCAGTCCGCGGGAAGCGCCTCGAAGGGGGTTTCGGGCGGGACTTTCCCCTCGGGATCGCCTTTTTCGGGGTCGTAGAGGTAGCCGCAGACCGTGCAGGTGTAACGCGCCGCCTTGCCGGCGGGGGATGGGGGCTTGGGCGATCCCTCTCCCTGGTAGGTGGGGGCGGTCTTGGGGGCCTTGCCGCCCTTGACCTTGTGATAGTAGGCGTAAGTCATCGGCTCCGCGCTCGTGTCGAGGACGTCGCATTCGACCACCCGTCCCAGGAAAATCGTGTGGGTCCCGCAATCCATCTGGCCCACCACCTCCGCCTCGATGAAGCCGACGGCATGGTCGGTGACGATCGGGATGCCGGTCTTGCCGGTCCGTGTCCCGATCCCGTCGAACTTGTCGATGTCCCGTCCGCACTTGAAGCCGAACCGGCCGATCATCGTCATGGGCGTCGCCTCATCGAGGATCGAGACGGCGAAGCGCCGGCTTGCCAGGATATGCTCGTGGGTGAAGTTCTGCTTGTTGATGCTCACCGCCACGGTGGGCGGCTCGGAGGTCACCTGGAAGACCGTGTTGGCGATCTGGCCGTTGAATTTTCCCTCCCCCCCGGAGGTGACCACGTAGAGACCGTAACTCAGCTTGTAAAATGCTCCCTTGTTCATCGCTTCTCTCCTTGGAGAAATTCCCTGTCGTCCCCCGTCGCCACAGCCGCCCGCGCCCGGTCGGGGCCATTCCCTCCGGCCGACTCCTCTTTCATCGGGCTGGGCGCTCGCCGAAGATCCCCCGGCCGATCCGGACGATCGTCGCTCCCTCCTCGACGGCGACGGTAAAGTCGCCGGTCATCCCCATGGAGAGCTCCCGCATCTCCACCCGGTCGAGCGACTCTGACGCAACGGCGTCTCTGAGCTCTCGGAGGGCCCTGAAATAAGGCCTTGCCTCCTCGGGATCGTCGAACCAGGGGGGCATTGTCATGAGGCCCCGGACGGCCAGATTGGGAAAGCCTGCGACCGCACGGACAAGGGGGAGGGCTTCGGCAATCGGGACGCCGCTCTTGGTCCCCTCGCCGCTCACGTTGACCTCGACGAGGATCTCCACGACCCGTCCGATCGCCCGGGCGCGGCGGTCCAACTCCTGGATGGTATGGGCGGTGGTGCCGATGCGCAATCCGGCGCCGGCGGCATGATGGTGCAGGCGTTCGGCTTCTTCGGCGAACGCCTCATAGAAAAAGGCATCCAGCCGTTCCGGGGCATCCGGTGGAATCATGGAAGGGAAACCGGCGTTTCGGGGGCCGGATCAGCGTCGGAGGAATCGAGCGCGTTTTGCAGAGGAGCGAGCGTCAGATCGGCGGCTTCGGGCGCGAGGGGGAGAGGCGCAGAGGCATCTGACGGCGTTGCCGGTTCGACCGTCCCGGCGGGAGTGGCCGGAGGCTGGACGGAATCGGTTTTGGTCGGTTTGGGGTCACGGGGTTTGGCTGCCGGGCGGGGTTTCGCTTTGTCCCGGGCCTTATCTTTTTTACGGGGTTTCGTCGCTGCTGGCGGCGCGGACTTTGATTTCCCGTCGGCAGGCAGGATGGCCTTCGGTTCCGTTGTTTTCTCCCGGGGCATCGGCGTCGCGGCGGAAGAGGCCCTGCTGCCGG
>CAYOGU010000319.1:0-4033 GCA_964403345.1 uncultured Syntrophus sp.
CCTCCGCTGCAGTATCCGGCCAGCGCCCGCCGCCTCTTCAGGAGGGCGGGGAAATAGTGATAGACCTTTTCCAGGTCCTGGCGGTAGGGCTTCCCCCACCTGGTTGCCGTGCCGACCCTGAGATTTTCCTCGATGGTGAGGTACTTGAAGGGCTGGCGCCCCTCCAGCACCTGGATGATGCCGCAGCGCGTGATCGTCTCCGGGGACTGGTTCTGGATGTTGCTGCCCTGGTAGAGGATGGTTCCGTCCGTGACCTTGCCGTTCTCGGGCTTCAGGAGACCGGAAATCGCCTTGAGCGTCGTGGTCTTGCCCGCCCCGTTGCTTCCCAGCAGCGAGACGATGTGGTTCTGCCTGACCGACAGCGAGATCCCCTTGAGGACCTGGATGACGTCGGAATAGACCACCGAGATGTTGTTCAACTGCAGCAGCGGCTGATCCATAAGCGATCCTCGCATTCCCGCGGGGGAACTAGTATGAAAAGGGCCAGAGCCGGAAGCTGGATCGCACGATCCGCCACAGCTCGGCCAGCCCCCTGGGTTCGAACAGGATGAACATGACGATGGCCAGGCCGAAGATGAACTCGCGCAACGGGGCCATGTTCAGTCCCGACGATGAAACCAGGCCGGTGTTCATCAGGCTTTCCGTCATGAAGCGCAGGGCTTCGTTGAGGCCCGTGATGAAGACCGCCCCGAATATGGAGCCCGAAATGCTCCCCAGGCCGCCGATGATCACCATCGCGATGTATTCGACGGAGAGCCCCAGGTTGAAAGGTTCCGAGGTGATGCTCCCCATATAGAAGGCCCAGAGGGCTCCCGCGAAACCCGCATAGAACGAACTGACCCCGAAGGACAGGAGCTTGTACCGGAAAATGGGGATCCCCATCCCCTCGGCGGCGCGGTCGTTGTCCCGGACGGCGATGAAGGCCCGGCCGTATCGGGTGCGCATCAGGTTCACCGCGATCCAGATCATGCCCAGCAGAGCGATGAAGATGATATAGAAGAAGGTGATTTCCCCCTGCAGGGAGAAGGTCAGCAGCTTCGCGGGCGGCAGGGTGATGCCCATCGTCCCCTGGGTCATGGATTCCCAGTGTATCAGGACGTATTCGATGATGAACTGCCCGGCCAGGGTCGCGATGGTCAGGTAGAGCCCCTTGAGCCGGCCCGAGGGGATGCCGAAAATCATCCCGATCATGGCCGTCAGCAGCCCGGCTGCCGGAACGGACACCAACAGGGGCAGGTGAAGCCGGGTGGCCAGGATGGCGGCCGAATACGCCCCGACCCCGAAAAATGCGCCATGGCCGAGGGAGATCTGGCCCGTGAAACCGATCAGGATGTTGAGCCCGATGGCCGCGATCGCCGATATCCCGACGATGTTCAATACGTAGACGATGTAAGGGCTTGCAATGGCCGGGACGACGGCCAGGAGCAAAAGCGCCCCGATCCAGGAGCAGGCCCTCCCGAAATCGGTGGAGAAGACCGTCTGCTCCTGCTCATATCTTTCGCGGAAATTGCCGCATGGGTGAAAATGAAACTTTCGCATACTAGACCCGCTCGATTTCCTTCAGTCCGAACAACCCATAGGGTTTCAACAGGAGAATCAGCACCAGGATGATGAACGGCACCACGTCGCGAAGCGCGGGGGACAGGTAGCCGCCCGTGAACGTCTCCAAAAGGCCGATGATCAGCCCCCCGATGATGGCGCCGCCGATGCTGTCCAGCCCGCCCAGGATGACCACGGGAAAGACCTTGAGACCGATCGCCGACAGATCGTGGACGTTCACGCCGTTGATGATCCCCAGCACCATGCCGCTCATGCCGGCCACGAGCGCGGCGATGGCCCAGGACAGGGCGAAGACCCTCTTGACGTGGACCCCCAGCGACAGGGCTGCCCTCTGGTTGTCCGCCACGGAGCGCATGTAGATCCCCTGCGAGGAGTACTTGAAGAAGAGGCCGAAGAGAATCAAAAAGAGCGTCCCGATGATCAAGGTGGCCACGTAGACCGGGGGGATGCGGACCATTCCCCACTGGATGCCGATCGTCTCGGGAAGGAACGGCGGATAGGTGTGGAGGTTCCCGCCCCAGACCAGGAGGATCAGGCCCTTGAACATGGCGGCCAGCCCCACGGTCAGCATGATGACGAAGATCAGCGGCTCCCCGATGAGGGGGCGCAGGAAGATCCTCTCGATGACCATGCCCAGCAGAAAGCATCCCAGGAGGGTCAGCAGGAAGGAAACGGCGATCGGCAGTTTCGCCCAGGTGACGAGCGCCAGGAAGATATAGGCGCCGATCGCGAGCATCTCGCCGTGCGCGAAGTTCAGGACGCTGGATGACTTGAATATCATCACGAATCCCATTGCCGACAGGCCGTACAGAAAGCCGATCGAGATTCCGCCGATCAGGAGCTGGACAAAGAAATCCATTCGGGTCCCCTTCCCTCACCGAGCATGAATGACCTTGACGTGGGTGTCGATTTCACCGACCTGCCCGTCGCGGTAACGAATCTTCCCCTTGACGTGGACCTTGGGGACATCCGAGTACATGGCCTCGATGAGATTGAGATAAAGGCCATAGACAAAACGCCTGCGGACCTTTCCGGTCCGGGTCAGCTCCTCGTCGTCCGCATCCAGCAGCTTGTAGAGGAGGATGAATTTGCGGATCTTCATCACGTCCGGGAGCTGATCGTTGACCGTCCTGATTTCGCCGAGGATCAGCTCCTCGACGGCCTCCTGCTGGGAAAGATCCATGTAGGTGGTATAGGGGATCATCCTCTCCTCCGCCCAGTTCCCCGTGTTTCCGAAATCGATGTTGATCATGGCCGTCAGGTAGGGCCGGCCCTCCCCGAAAACGACGGCTTCCTTGATGAAGGGGCTGAACTTGAGGCGGGTCTCGATGAAATCTGGCGAAAAGGCCTCGCCGCTCTTGTTCCGGATGATCTCCTCCTTGCGGCCGATGATCAGGAGATGGCCGTCCTTGTCGATGTAGCCCGCGTCCCCCGTGCGCAGCCATCCTTCGCTGAAGGCGGCTTCCGTGGCCTGGTAATCCTGGTAGTATCCCTTGAAAACGGACGGGCTGGACACGAGGACCTCCTGGTCTTCGGCGATCCTGATTTGAACGCCTGGCAGGGGCTTGCCCACCGTTTCCGGCTTGACTTCGTCGTCGGGCTGGAGCTGGAAGATGCCGCCGGCCTCGGTCAGCCCGTAGCACTGCTTCAGGTTCATCCCGATGGCTCGGAAGAAGCTGATCACGTCGGGGCTGATGGGATGGCCGCCCGTGTAGGCGCTCAGGAAGTTGGCGCAGCCGATCCGGTCCAGAAGCGGCCGGTAGATGACGAGCGCCGACAGGCGGTGCAGGATCCTCAGGGAGACGGGCAGCGGTTCCTTCCGGACCTGGCGGGCGACCACGCTGCGCCCGATCCTTTCGGCCTGCGAGAAGAGGAAGCGCTTGATCCGGCCGGCGTCCGACATCTTGACCCGGATCCGCGACGCCAGCTCCTCCCAGAAGCGGGACGCGGTGATGATCCGGGAGGGGCCGATCTCCCGGAAATCCTCCGTGACCGTCTCCGGGGTTTCGGGGAAATTCATCGTCATGCCGCCGGGGAGGGCGACCCCAAGCCCCCACATCTGATCGACGATCCAGGCCGGCGGCGAGACGGAGATCCAGTTTTCCCCGTGGCCGATTTTCAAAGCCCGGATCCAGCTCTCCCCGATGGCGGTCAGGTTCCTGTGGGACAGCATGGCCAGCTTGGGAAGCCCCGTCGTGCCGGACGTCTGGATCATCAGGGCCGTATCGTCCGGCCTTCCCTTCTTCAGCAGCGAATCGAAGAGATCCGGCTTTTCCCTGTCCTGCTGCACCCCCATGGCCAGGAGGTCCCTGAACGACAGCAGCCACTCGTTTTCCCGGTAGGAGGCCGAGGCCATGCCGGTGGGGTCGATGTAGACGACCTTCCGCACGTGGGAGAGCTTCTCCCGCATGGCGAGCATCTTGTCGGTCTGCTCCTGGTTCTGGACGAACACGAAGGCGGCCCGGATGCGGTT
>CAYOGU010000320.1:0-4033 GCA_964403345.1 uncultured Syntrophus sp.
CCCGGCCGTAGACCTCCCCGACGGACAAGACCGCGTCCCGGACATCGAGCGAGGCCACATGGGCGGGCATGGTGGTGGACAGGAGGTCCTCGGTGGTCACGCCGATGATCGTGACGACCAGATCGTCCACGAGCGGAAGGGTCCGCGACGACAGGCAAAGCGGCCTGCCGCTGGCCCTGTCCACGATGTTGGCGCTGAGGAACGGAAAGGCGGCCAGGGTCTGAAGCCTGTGGAAGTTATCCAGGCCGAAGTCGAACTCGTGGTTGCCCACGGCCAGGGCGTCGACGCCCATCGCATTCAGGCACTCGACGTCCGGCTCGCCGCGAAAGACGGTGGACATCGGCGTGCCCTGCAGGATATCGCCGGCGACCAGGACCAGGGTGCGAACATTCTTGCGGTTGTTCTCCTCGCGGATCTGGCGGACCAGGGAGGCCATCCGGGCGATCCCACCCGCCTCCTCCTGCCGCCCCTCGCCGCTTTTGATCTCGAAGGGCTGAAGGTGTCCGTGCAGGTCGTTGAAAAAGAGGATCGTGACGGGGACGGGCGCCGGCGGCTCACCTGGGAACCAATGGCCGGCGCAGCCCGCTGCCCAGAGCAGGAGCAGGCAGGCCAGGAAGAGCCTTAAGGCAGCCAGGAACTTCTTTCCATGCATCGCAGTGACTCCTCCCATGCTCACGGTCGTCCCACGGTTCCGGAAAGGTCGCAGCCTTTCCCACCGACGCAGCGGGCATCTCCGGGACAGGACCGTAGCCGCAGTCACTATAACCCACATGGGCGGGTTCGGCAAGGGCTATCGGCCCGTCAGGAAACATCCAACCTTAACGCAGATCCAGAACGGACGCCACCTCGAAAACATGGGACCAGACGGCGCGGAACCTGGTATCAAACGCCTTCGTCCCCGGCCGCATCTTTTCCATCTCCTTCATGGTCATGGGAGAGTCCGCTGCATAGTCCGTGAGCTTCACCAGGAGGAGCCCGGACAGGAAGACCCTGTCCGGGTCCTGCGGCATCGGAAGCTCGCGGAAATTATCGAACACGAAGGGTTTTGCCGGCACTTCATAGATCCTCACGGCGCAAATCCTGTCGGCGCTGTCGGGACATCTCCGGAAATCCGCGAAGGCCCTCTTCTCCTCCGTCGCAGCCAGAAGAGACAGCGACGCCTCATACACCCTGGCCAGGGAGGCGTGAAACGCGACAACGCCGCTGGCACTGGCCCTTGCCCGATCGGCCTCAGAGCCTTCGCGGGCAATCTGCTCCGGAGTCACGTACAGTGAAGAAAAGGGCCGGTGCGAATCGAACGTCCACTGTGTCGGCACTTCAGGGGCTCGAAAGGGCGCCCTGTCTGTGAATGCCCTGTCCGCACGGTCAATCGACGCGTACTTGACGTAGACGTTCGCCGGGTTCCTTGAAGATTCGTACAGCCGTTCTCCGCCCACCACCTTGTACAGGAGGAAATCATCGAATATCCTGTGCGACGACAGGAACGGGTCCAACGGCGCGGGCCACTTGTAAAGCTTGAGGTACAGCTTGAGCAAAGAAGCATCCTCGCGGCCGGGAAGCGGAAAGCCCAGACCGAGGATATTCTTGTAAAGGATGTTGTCGATGTCGGGCCTGTATGCAGGGATGTTCTTCAGAAGCGGTTCCATGAACCGATTGCCGGGCGCAGTCGTATGGGATGTCCCCTCTCCCTCTGGGGGCAGATAGACAAGCTGAAACCGGCACGTCTCGTCGATATTCCATCCAGAGCCTCCGGCATGGGCCAAATGCTGAAAGAACATCACTGCCGCAACAGCCAAAAAAATGATTTTGTTCATGGTGTCCTCCCGTCGACCGTAGATTTCCTCCGATACAAGGTCAACCCGATCAAGGTGAGCGTAGCGAAAGCCGCACCGGACAGGAACGTTGCCGAGGCACCGATGGCGCTCCACAGGGCACCCGCCATGACGCTCGCCAATAACAGCGCACCACCGCCAACAAGATTGAAGATGCCAAAGGCCGTGCCGCGCAACTCGTCAGGGGCGGTGTCGGCCACCAGCCTGGCGAACAATCCCTGCGTCATCCCCATGTGCAGTCCCCAGAGGGCTGCACCGATGAACGTCGGCAATGGTGATGCAGCCGCTGCCAATACTGCATCGGCAGCAATCAGTACGGCCAGTCCCATGACAAGCAGCGCCCGGGGACTCATGCGATCCGTAAGGATCCCTGCGGGGTAGGCCGTCACAGCGTAGACGATATTCATGACGATCATGATGACCGGCACGCAGCCGATGGCCAGACCGACGGATTGCGCGCGCAATACCAAGAATGCCTCGCTGAATCGTGCCAAAGTGAAGACCGCACTGATCGTCACGACAAGCCAATAACGACGAGAAAGTCCCTTGACTCCACTGAGCGTGACCGGGCTTTTCTGACCCGATGGGGTCCCCGCCCTATCGGGTTCGCTGACCCCGAAGACAAGCAGCCCTACAGAAATTAACGCCGGCACGGCGGCAATCCATAGCACGGCTCTGATGTCGTTTGCTAACCATGCCAGGAAAGCCACGGCAAGCAGCGGACCCACGAATGCACCGACGGAATCAAGCGCCTGGCGAAGTCCGTACGCCGCCCCCCGCCGCTCAGGGGACGCGATTTCTGCCACCAGTGCGTCCCGCGGCGCGCCGCGAATGCCCTTTCCGATCCGGTCGACAAAACGGGCGGCAAAGACCCAACCGATGGTGTTCGCCAGGGGGAAGATGGGTTTTGTCACCGCAGCAAGCCCATAGCCGAGCACCGCAAGCAACTTTCGCTTTCCGAAATAGTCGCTGATGGTCCCAGAAAATACTTTTGTGACCGCTGCAGCAGCCTCGGCGATCCCCTCAATGAGACCGATGGTGGTCATCGAGGCCCCAAGGGTCGTGGCCATGAAAACCGGCAGCAGACTGTGGATAAGCTCCGAAGAGGCGTCCATGAACAGAGAAACGAATCCCAACGCCCAGATACCCGCCGGAAGGGTCTGCAATCCTCCGCCCGTCGGAGACTGACGGAAATAACGGAATCGCCATTTCATATGAGTTGGCATCCTATGGGCCAACTGGCCGGGTCCGCGGTAGAGCCCGCCGTCATCCGGCCAACGGCGAGGGTCGGACGCGGCTATTTCCCAGGGCCCGTCCCCTCTGGCCAGCCATCCGCCATGAATCCCTCGTGGAACGTGACGATACCACGGGGAGCGTGTCCGTCGAAAGACGAGGCAAAGAAGGCCTCCTGCGGAACGCCCTCGTGCACCAGCCCGGGCACATTCTCGAACCCGAATTTCCTATAGTATTCCGGATGCCCCACGAGACAGCATCCCCCTGCATCCAGGGCCTTCAGATACGACAGCCCTTGCCGTATCAGGGCTTTGCCAATGCCCTGCCGCTGGCATTCCGGCAACACCGAAACAGGTCCCAGGCCATACCAGTTCGGGGTGCCATCCGAAATGCTCACAGGGGAAAAGGCAATATGCCCGACCACGCGGCCGCCCGCTTCTGCGACGAGCGACACCGTGAGGGCCTTGGCGGCACGCAGCGCCGCAATGATGAACTGCTCCGTGTGGTTGCTGATCTCCAGGGTCTTGAACGCGGCGGCCGTCACCTCGGTGATCGCGCCGACATCCCCGCCTGTCTCCCTCCTGATAACGATCATCTGTTTCATGGGACGGTATTCCTCTTTCTCTCTGACCAATACGCGAAATCATCAGCCTGCGAGGCTTGCCGCGCAGGTTCCGTGGAGGATGTAGGTAGGGTTAGGTTAGCCGCTGCGTCGTCATTGACGCCCTGCGACAACGGCAAATTCGGTTGACTCGGGATCAAACGGTTTCCCAGCGACGTCTGAGTATATTTCGGTCACCTTCAACCTGCTGTTCGAAAACTCTTCCCTGATCGTCTCCGGGCTGAAGTACTGAAACCAGTTATATACGGTTCGGGTGCGGTCCGAATCCACGATCGTATACTTGTCGAGGTTGTGTCAAGAGTCTTTCGCTTTTATTTTGGCAGTGCCCTTTCGAGTTGGCTTAAAT
>CAYOGU010000321.1:0-4032 GCA_964403345.1 uncultured Syntrophus sp.
GGGTGGAACCCGCCGCCCCCGCCCAGACGGCCCCGGCAGGCCCCGCAGAGGCCCCACCAACCGTCCAACCCCAGACCGTGACGGCACCGGCCAAGCCATCGGAAGTCCAGGCCAAACCCGCTGCTGTGGCAGCCCCGACGGGCCAACAGGGGGGTCCGACGACCGCGTCGACACCCACTGTCACCCGGACTGCGGCGGCACCTGAAAAGAAGGAGGCCCCGCCCAAACCACCAGCGGCCGGAGCCACCTCTTCCCAGGGGAGTCCGGCGGCTACTGCGTCCACCCATCAACCCCGGTCCGCGGGGGAACCGGCCAAGCCGGAAACGCCCCCCGTGCTGACCTCAGCCGCACCGGCGGGGACGGCGGACAGTCCGGCACAGGCCACACCGACCGCCCAACCCGTTGATGCGTCAGGAAAGGGCTATCACCTGGTCATCGAAACCCACGAACTCACCTGGGTCCGAATCACGGCCGACCGGAGCCCCTCCTCCCAGGCCCTCCTCAAGCCCGGCGATCGGATCGAGCGGACGGCCAAGGACCAGTTCCTCCTTGATATCGGCAACGCGGGGGGGGTCAACCTCATCTTTCAGGGTAAATCCCTTGGGTCTTTGGGAAAACAGGGACAAACCGTCCACCTGCGCCTGTCGGAAAAAGGGGCGGAGAGACAGGGACCTTACTAGAAAGTTCCCGTTTGACAACACCCGGATGATGGGCTAGGATCGCCGGAGAAATAACGAGAGCGAGGTTATACGATCATGTTTGGAATAGGCATGCCAGAATTGCTAGTCATCCTGGTGATCATCCTGATCATCTTCGGAGCCGGCAAACTCCCCGAGATCGGCAGTGCACTCGGACGGGGCATCAAGAATTTCAAGAAGGCGAGCCGGGAGCCCAACGAAATCGATGTGACGCCTCCCCCCGCCGAAAAGAAGCCCGAAGAAAAGCAATCCTGATCCCCCCGTTAGAAGGGCACGTCATCGTCGGGAAGGGGACCATCGGCCCCGGGATGAGGCAGAGGCGGTTCTTCCTGCGATGATTCGGGCCCCCTCTGACCTTTTGAATCAAGCATCTGCATGTTCGACGCCACGATCTCGGTGGTGGAACGTTTGTTGCCCTCCTTATCCTCCCAGACCCGCGTCTGGATCCGCCCCTCGAGATAGACCAACTTGCCCTTGCCCAGGTAACGGCCGCAGATCTCTGCCAGTTTTCCAAAGGTTACGATCCGATGCCATTCTGTTTTCTGCACCTTCTCGCCGTTCTTGTCCTTCCACTGCTCGTCGGTGGCTATCCGAAAGTTGGTCACCATCGCACCGTCCGGCGTGTATCTCACCTCCGGGTCGGCTCCCAGTCTTCCCACCAGGATCGCCTTGTTGATCATGCCTGTCCCCTTTCCTTGAGCCGAAATGATGGTTGATCATACACAAGTTGCCGGACCGCCGCAATGCAAAATTGGCCGCCCTTTTCCTGCCCCGTCCGGAGGGGCCGCCTCAATTCGTGCTTGACTAATATCCAAAAAAAATATAGTCAAATTCGCTTTATATCGAAACATAAATGGAGCGGTCACCTATGGAAGAAAGCGAACTCCTCAAAAGGCGCCGGGAAAAGATCGATTCATTGAAGGTCGACGGGATCGACCTGTATCCCAACGACGCCCGTGTGGGAGCGACGACGGCATCGATCAGCGCGCGCTATGGGCAGATGTCCCCGGAAGAGCTTGAAAAAATTACGGATATATATACCATTGCCGGAAGGATGATGGCCGTCCGCGATTTCGGCAAGGGGGCCTTTGTCAGCATCCAGGACCGCACGGGCCGGCTTCAGGTCTTCCTCCGGAAGAACCAGTTGGGAGATGCGGGATTTTCCCTCTTCAAAAGGCTCGACATCGGCGACATCGTCTGGGTCTCCGGACGGGTCTTCAAGACCAGGACGGGCGAACTCACCCTGGATGCCGAACCGAACGGCCTGCGGCTCCTGTCCAAGTCGCTGCATCCCCTGCCCGAGAAGTGGCACGGCCTGACGGACGTCGAAATCCGCTACCGACAGCGGCACCTCGACCTGATCGTCAACCCCGAAGTCCGCGACGTTTTCCACAGGCGGAGCCGGATCATCAGCCTGATCCGCCGGTTCATGGAAGAGCGGGAGTTCCTGGAAGTGGAAACCCCGATGATGCAGCCCAGGGCCGGCGGCGCCGTGGCCCGGCCCTTCAAGACCTACCACAACGCCCTGGGGATGAACCTCTTCCTCCGGATCGCCCCCGAGCTCTACCTGAAGCGGCTGATCACCGGCGGAATGGAGAGAGTCTTCGAGATCAACCGGAACTTCCGGAACGAGGGGATCTCCACCTTCCACAACCCCGAGTTCACCATGATGGAGTTCTACCAGGCCTATGCGACCTACGAGGACCTCATGGCAATGACGGAGGAACTTTTCAACTTCGTGGCCAGGGACCTCTTCGGATCGCCCCGCTTCACCTATCAGGGCCAGGAAATCGACCTGACCCCGCCCTGGAGGCGGATCACGGTCCGTGACGCCATCGTCCAGGTCGGCGGCATCGAGGCGGCTGTCCTCGACGATCCCGCCCGGATGGCCGATGCGGCCCGGGAAATGGGCGTCGAAGTCAAACCCAGCGATCCGCCCGGCAAGGTGATGATGGCCCTCTTCGACGAGACGGTCGAGGCGAAGCTCGTCCAGCCGACCTTCATCACCCACTATCCCATCGACGTCTCCCCGCTTTCCAGGAGAAACGCCCGGGAACCTTCGCTGGCCGACCGGTTCGAGCTCTACATCTCGGGCAAGGAGATCGCCAATGCCTTCTCCGAACTGAACGACCCCGTGGATCAGCGCCAGCGCTTCGAGATGCAACTGAAGGAGAGGGAGGCCGGCGATCTGGAGGCTCATGAGATGGACGAGGATTACATCGGCGCTCTGGAGTGCGGGATGCCGCCGACGGCCGGCGAAGGGATCGGGATCGACCGTCTGGTCATGCTCTTCACCAACTCCGCGTCGATCCGGGACGTGATCCTCTTTCCGTTGCTGAGGACCCGCGACGCCTCGCGCGAGGGGACGGCAAACCCGAAGGCGGTGGAAAAGGTCCCGTGACATCCTATGAATTCTTCATCAGTCTGCGATACCTCCGGGCGAGACGGAAGCAGGTCTTCGTTTCCATCATCACCTTTATCTCGATCGCCGGAATCTTTCTGGGCGTCGCGGCCCTGATCATCGTCATCGCCGTGATGAACGGCTTCGAGACAGACCTGCGCAACAAGATCCTGGGGATCAACTCCCATGTCATCCTCATGCAGTACACGGGGCCAATGAAGGATTATTCCCGGGTGATGGGAGAGGTCTCCCAGGTCCACGGCGTGGTGGCGGCCACTCCTTTCATCTACAGCCAGGCCATGATAAAAAACCGAAACAGCGTCACAGGCCTCGTGCTGCGGGGCCTTTCCACCGAGGACGCCCTGAAGGTGATCAATCTGGGAAAGATCCGAGAGGGGGGCGTCGATGCGCTCAGGGACGGCATCCGGAAGGTCCCCGGTCTGAAACCGGATATCGCTGCGCTGCCGGGGATTCTCATCGGCCGGGAGCTGGCCAAGAACCTGGGACTCTTCCTCTACGACCCGGTCCACGTCCTCTCCCCAGCCGGGATCTCCACACCGATGGGGGTCGTCCCGCGGATGAAGGCCTTTGTCGTGGTCGGCATCTTCGAATCCGGTTTCTACGAATACGACTCGACGCTCGCCTACATCTCCCTGAGGGATTGCCAGGAATTCCTCAACATGGGCGAAACGGTCACGGGGCTGGAGATCCGCGTCACCGACATCTACCAGGCCGACCGGATCGCCAAGGCGATCGAACAGAAGCTGGGCTACCCCTACTGGGGCCGCCATTGGATGGAGATGAACAAGAACCTCTTCTCCGCCCTGAGGCTCGAAAAGCGCGTCATGTTCATCATCCTGTCCCTGATCGTCCTGGTCGCCGCCTTCAACATCATCAGCGCGCTCATCATGATCGTCATGGAAAAGAACAAGG
>CAYOGU010000322.1:0-4031 GCA_964403345.1 uncultured Syntrophus sp.
ATCATGGCCTGGCTGAAGCTCCGCCAGCGGACGATCGGTCCCATCCTGGACGCCAACGGCTGGGCGATCAACGGGCGGGTGCGGATCAACGTCGCCTTCGGCTGTTCCCTCACGAAGGTGGCGGCTCTGCCCGAAGGGGCCTCGCGGTCCCTGGAGGACCCCTTTGCGGACAAGAAGAGCCCCTGGCCGAAGATCCTCGTCCTTCTGGCGATCCTCCTGGCCCTCCTGTACATCGTCAGCCAGACGGGACGGCTCCATGACTGGACCAGGGGGATCATCGGGAAAAAACCGGCCGCAACCGGAACAGTGCAAGGGGGGGCCAAAGGGGTACCCAAGACCGCGGTTCAGTGAGAAGGGATCTGGGAGCCCTTCTTCAAGCGAATCCCAGCCCAGCCGGACGGAAAAATGAAAAGCGGAAAGGGCCTGCCGCCGATCCCGGATTCTTGGTGTGGACGGGCAGGAATAACAGAGGGGGTTAAGCCATGGCTTAACCCCCTCTCGTTTGTGAAGCCAGGGGATCGTCGGAAAGACGGCCTCGAACCGTTACCAGACGCGTCTCACCGACACCGCGGCCAAATCTCTGCGCTGCCGGGTGCGGCGGGCGGGCATGGCGCCCGGGCCGCCCTCATGGTTACTGCGGCGCTGCGCTCGTCCCGACGGCGACTGGGTCGGGATGGCGCGACCGTCGCCCCTGCGGCCGGCGGTGCGGATCCGGGTCTGCTGCGGCCCTCTCGGCCTGTCGGTGTGCCCTTGCCGGGGTTGGGCCTCCGGGACGAAGCTGCTGTAGTCGAAATCGGGAAGCCGGCGCCGTTCGATCCTGGAACCGATGGCGTGCTCGATCTGGCGGATCATGACCTCGTCGTCCTGCACCGCGAAGGTGAAGGCCTCGCCGGTCCGGCAAGCCCGTCCCGTCCTTCCGATGCGGTGGGTGTAGGCATCCACCGTGTTGGGCATGTCGAAGTTGATTACATGGGAGATTTCGGACACGTCGATTCCCCGCGAGGCGATGTCCGTGGCGACGAGAATGTCGTACTTTCCGTCCCGGAAACCGCCAATGGCGTCCTGTCGGCGGTTCTGGGTCATGTTCCCCTGCAGGGCCGAGACACGGTAACGCTGCTTTTCCAGGTCCCTGGCGAGCTTTTTGGCGCGGTGCTTGGTCCGCGTGAAGATCAGGACGCGCCCTGAGGCGGTTCGTTCGAGCATGGCCAGCAGAAGTTTGGTCTTGAGCCCCTCGGGAGTCGGATAGAGGGCGTGCGAAACGGTTTCGGCGGGTGCGATCATCCCGATCTGCACCGTCGCCGGATTCTTAAGGATGCCGCCGGCCAGGGAGCGGATCTCCTCGGGCATCGTAGCAGAGAAGAAGAGGGTCTGGCGTTTCGCCGGCAGGTACTTGAGGATGCGGCGGATGTCGGGCATGAACCCCATGTCGCACATCCGGTCGGCTTCGTCCAGGACCAGCACCTCGAGCTGGGACAGATCGAGGACGCCGTCGCCGAGGTGGTCGAGCAGGCGGCCGGGACAGGCGACGACGATCTCGGCGACGCGCCGAATGGCCGCGGCCTGGGGTCCTTTGCCCACGCCGCCGTAAAGGGTGATGCTTTTGATCCGGGTGCCCTCGCCCAGGGCGACGACCGCCTGGTGGATCTGCTCGGCCAGTTCGCGAGTGGGCGCAACGATCAGGGCCCCTGTCTTGCGGGTTGTGCCCGTGATCAACCGCTGGAGGATGGGCAGGACGAAAGCGGCCGTCTTGCCGGTGCCGGTCTGGGCCAGCCCCAGGACGTCCCGTCCGGCCAGGACGAGCGGGATGGCCTTTTGCTGGATCGGAGTGGGTGACGTGTAACCGGCGGCCTTGATGCCGGCGGCGATCGTCGGATCGAAAGAAAACTCATTGAAATTCACTGTAAAATGCTCCTTGACTCCCTCTTGCCAAGTCGCACTCTCAGCTCGATGAAGATCTGCAAACGTATTTGCGGTTATGTCGCGAACCTTGGGTCCGCTCAAGTTATGCGGCGGCTTTGGCCGTCGCAGGGCGGTCATGCAGGGTCTGTCGTCTTCCGTGGCGCCCGATATGCTTGGGTGGTCGGCGCCTGGATTCGTGCGCATGTTCATCTGGCGGAAACGACTTCCTGCCGATAACCGATTTATAAAAGGCCCCCGATGGGGGTGTCCTTCATCCGGTAAAAAAAAGGGGCCAAGCTTACGCTTAACCCCTCGTTATCTATGGTGGAGCTGGCGAGGATCGAACTCGCGGCCTCTTGAATGCCATTCAAGCGCTCTCCCAGCTGAGCTACAACCCCACACGTTTGGCCTTCGCTTAAGAAGCAATTTTCTAACATGCATGCTGAAGTGTTGTCAATACATTTTTCTTGACATTTGCGGACCTCGTCATAATAATCAGCGCCGTGCCGGAGTGGTGAAACTGGTAGACGCAGGGGACTCAAAATCCCCCTTCCCTCGCGGAAGTGTCGGTTCGATTCCGACCTCCGGCACCAAGATTCACCCATATAGATAAGGGGTTAGGCGTTTACAGCTTGGCCCCTTTTCTTTTCGATCTTGGTGACTGTGCCCGAAACTGTGCCCATTTGTGCCCGGAGATAGGTTTCTGTCTTCTGAGAAGCAAGGTTGTGTCAAGAGTTTTTCGCTTTTTTTGGCAGTGCCCTCGTAAGCTTCCCCTAAAAGTGTGCCATGCAAAAGTAGAGTTTTCTGGCATAGTACGTCCAGGAGGCTCTGATGAAGAAGGCACGTTTTACGGAGACGCAGATCATTGCCATTCTCGCGGGGCTGCGACATGACGGTGGCGAAGGAGAGCAACGGGCTCATGTCCCCCCGCAGATCCGGCCAATGGCCCGTTGCATCGCCCCCATGAAGTTTGCCCAGTAGGCCTCATAGGTGGTATGGCCCATGAGGTACGGCGTGAGGATGCAGGAGCGCAGCACATAGACGCTTCCCAGGGAGTCCCACTCTCCGGCCTGGAGGCCGAATTTCCGGACGAAGGAACGGGGCGTCTCGCCGTATTCCTCCCGTGTGAGGGCCGTCTTGGAGGTGATGAAGTCGTTGGTATAGATGGGGCCGGATTTGTAGGAACACTCGGCGTAGATCGCCTGGTTCAGGCGGTTCATCGCCTCCAGGCTGGAGTTGCCCTTCTCGTGGAAAGCATAGTCGACGATGTTGATGTCCGGACGGGCCAGGGGGATGACCTCGAAGGTCCGGCCGCCGACCTCGATGGGACCCGCGGCGAGCAGAGAGTGGTAGAAGCGGTAGGCGCCCTCGATGCTGTAGCCGATGATCCGGCCATACCCCGTGACGTTGAGCGGGACGACCCGGTGGGCCATCCAGACCGCGGCGACCGCCGCTCCCGCCTTGGACCCTTCCATGATGTAGCTTCCCAGCAGCATGGGGTTGTCGTCGGTTTTCTCGAAGACGTAGGCGGCGAAGAAGGAGATCAGGTCGATGATGCGGCGGTCCCGGGCGACGACGGCGCCAGCGGCGTAAGGGACGTAACCCAGCTTGTGCGGGTCGACGGTGATCGAGTCCGCCTCCGGCATCGCCTTGAAGGATTCATAGACGTCCGAACTCAGCCAGTCCGTGTCGGGGGCCAGAACCCCCTGACGGCTGTGGTGTCTTCCCACCTCGTTGTAGCCCATGAATCTGCCGTCTTCGTCGAGAAAGAGGGAACGCACGTATCCGCCGTAGGCGGCGTCGATGTGAAGATAGAAACCGATGCCCCGGTCTTCGTATCGGTCCCGCAGCCGGACGATTTCATGAACATCGTCGACCGCTCCCTCTTCGGTGGTGCCGCAGACGGCGATGACGGCGAGGATGGGGGCCTTCTCGGCGACCAGTAGGTCGATCGTCCGCCTCAGCGCCGCGAGGTCCATGCGGTAATCGTCCCGGACCGGCACGGAGATGAGGTTTTCCTGGCCGATGCCGAAGATGTCCGTCGCCTTGGTCCAGGAGTAGTGCTTCGACTGGGGGACGAGAATCTTCCCGAGATTCCGGCCCGTCATGCCCGTGCCCCGCACGGAATGCCG
>CAYOGU010000323.1:0-4016 GCA_964403345.1 uncultured Syntrophus sp.
GGGTTCACCCGGGGGGCGCGCTCCGGCCGATGCAGGGGGCACCGGCCGATGCTCAGGCCGGATAGCGGTTCAGGGTGAAGCGGCCGTCTTCGTACAGGAGGTAGGTCCCCCCCCCGTCCCACTCCCCGAGGATCGCGAAAGTCCTGGGCCGGCCGGCGATCCGCTCCTCCCGGATCTGCGGCTTGTGGCAGTGGCCGAGGACCACGGCGTCGTAGCCCTCGGAGAACTTCCCCAGGGCGAAGGCGTGCATCAGCCCGGCGAGACGGTCCACGGACTGGCTGGACATCCGCTTGCTGATCCGGGAACATCTGCGGGCCACCCCCCACAGGAAGGCCAGGGGAAGCACCCCCTGGAGGCTCCTGGCGAAGGGGCTCCTCAGGAAGTTCCTCAGCGCCAGGTATTTGCGGTTCTCCCGGTCGACCGTGTCCCCGTGGGAGACCAGGACCCTCAGGCCGTCCATCTCCAGGTCCGCCCACTGGTCGAAGACCTCGATCCCGAGCTCCTTCGTGAAATGGTCGGCCAGGAAGAAATCGTGGTTCCCCTCGCAGAGGCTGATCCGGAGGCCCTGGGCCTTGAGGGCCGCGAGCCGGTCGATCACCGGCCTGAAGCCGGGATAGAAGCGCCCGCCCCTGGCGAACCAGAAATCGAAGAAGTCCCCGGCAACGACCAGGCGGTCCACCCGGAGGGTTTCGCCGGGAAGGGAGAGGCCGGCCGCCGAAGCCCCCCGGAGGCTGCCGAGGAAACCCAGGAGGGCGTCCTGGGCCGCGTCTCCCGGCCCCTTGAGGTGGGCGTCCGCGATAAAGACCGCCTTCATGCCGCGGCCTCCCCGGATTCGCCCCCTCCCGGGGGCCGGTCCGCTTGATGGGAAACGATTCTGGCCATAGGGGCCGTCTATCAGATTTGCCCTTCCGGTTCAAGGCCCGATTCGGCCCTGCGGGTCGTGAACCGGTTTTCCCTGTCCCGCGAATTCCTTTGACAGAAGCCTCCGCCATCCGCTAAAAGGGTTCCGGCCCCGGCCAGCCGGGTTGCCGAACAACACATGGAAAGGAACGGACTGTGACGGGAACCCTGGTCAACTCCGCGGCGGTCCTCGCCGGAAGCCTGCTGGGCATGGTCGCCGGGAAACGCCTTCCGGAACGGATCAAGACCATCCTCATGCAGGGCCTGGGCCTCTCGACCATCCTGATCGGCCTCCAGATGGCCCTCTCCGGCCGGGAGCCCCTGGCCGCCATCGGCTGCCTCCTGATGGGCGCCCTTACCGGGGAGATCCTCCGGATCGAGCAGGGCGTCGAGCGGATCGGCGGCTGGCTCCGGGACCGGACCGGATCGACCTCGGCGACCTTCGTCCGGGGGTTCGTCTCCGCGTCGGTCCTCTACCTCACCGGGGCGATGATGATCGTGGGCTGCATCCAGGACGGGACCGTCGGGGACCCGAGCACCCTGCTCGTCAAGTCCCTCCTGGACGGCTTCGCCTCCATCGCCCTGGCCTCGACCCTGGGCGCAGGGGTCGCCTTCTCCGCCCTGTCCGTCCTTGTGGTCCAGGGGGGCCTCACCCTGCTGGCCTCCCGGCTGGACTTCCTGCGCGAACCCGCGGTCCTCGGGGCGGTCACGGCGACGGGGGGCCTGGTCATCCTGGGAATCGGCATCAACCTCCTGGAGATGGCCAGGATCCGCATCGGCAACTTCCTGCCCGCCCTCCTCTACGCCATTGCCTGGGCCGCCCGGTTTCCGCACTGACCCGCGGCCGCAAACCGGGACAAAAACCCTTGACAGATTGCGGCGCTTCCCCTAATCTCACGGCCGTTAAGGCATCCCACGGGAATGTCCCCCGAATCCTTTGCGAGGTGAACATGAATTACGAGACCCTGATCGTCGAGATCATGAACGGCATCGGCATCGTCTGGATGAACCGCCCCAAGGTCCGCAACGCCCTCAACGGGACAATGATCGCCGAGCTGACCTCCGCGATGGGCGCCCTGGAGAAGGACCCCGCGGTCCGCGTCGTGGTCCTGGCCGGCGCCGGCGACCATTTCTGCTCCGGAGGCGACATCGAATGGATGCAGCGCCTCGCCGCGGGGAACCGGGAGCAGAGCCTGGCCGACACGAGGAACCTGGCGGGCCTTCTGCACCGGGTCGACACCCTGGCCAAGCCCACCGTCGCCCGGGTCCAGGGCCTCGCCGTGGGCGGAGGCACGGGCCTCATCGCGGCCTGCGACATGGCGGTGGGGTCCCACGAGGCCGAGTTCTGCTTCACCGAGGTCCGCATCGGCCTCTTCCCATCGACGATCGCCCCCTATCTGATCCGGGCGATGGGCGAGCGGATGCCCCGCCGCTATTTCCTCTCCGCGGAGCGCTTCCCGGCGGCCGAGGCCTTCCGCATCGGCCTGCTCAGCGATATCGCCCCCCTGGTCGAGCTCGACGAGAAGATCAACGAACTGCTCGGCCAGCTCATCCTGGGCGGCCCCTGCGCGCAGGCCCTCTCCAAGGCCTGGATCCGCAAGGTGGCCGACACCCCCCTCACGCCGCGCCTGATCGAGGAAAGCGCCTCTCTCACGGCCGACGCGCGCGCATCCGAGGAAGGCCAGGAGGGAATGCTCGCCTTCCTCGGAAAGCGGAAACCCGCCTGGCAGATCCAGGCCAGGAAGGCCGCGACCTCCCGGAAGCCCGCCCCCGCCCCACGGAAAGCCCCGAAACCGAAGGCGAAGCTCGGCGCCGTCAAGGACAAAAAAGGCTGATCCGGAGGTCCGGGGGGAGCCCCTCTCCATCTTTGACGCTGACCGCCGGGATCGGTTGCCCACTCCACGGTCACCGCTGCCCACAAAGTGGGCATCCAAGAACGGCTGCAAAAGCCGACAAGGCTTGCAACCGCACGCCTTTTGCTGTGGCAACGGTCATCAAATTTTACCAGGGAAGGGGAAAGGGAAAACGACGATCTCTTTCAGGCAAATCGGGAAACGGGTGCCTGCACTTTCACCCGGACGGACAATCTGTAACCCCATGAACACAACCGGAAGGTGCGCGTGCCAGATCCATTGGCTGAACCGCATTACGAAAGGCAGGGGCAAGGCCGAATCCCTTCAGATCTGCATTGACTCTTGTTCGGTCATGTTCTCGCCGGTGTCTAGGCCCGGCGATTATGCGGCCTGCAAGACCGCATGCAGCGATGTGAAGAATAACATCGACCGGTAACCGGGCCGGGGTTGAGAGCGCCCCCATCACCAGTTCTCCCTGAGGCGGCGCTCCCCGAAGCGCATGGGGAGGATCACGGCCAGGGCGCAGAGCAGGAGCGCGAAGGTGAAGGAGGCGGCGAGCCAGGCCCGTTGCCAGCCCGCGAGGGGCCGGCCGGCGAGATTCGCCATGAACAGGGCATAGACCGGCCCCGCCTCCAGGACGATCACGAGGGCGATGAACCCGGCCGCCAGGAGCATGAAGAGCAACCCCCCGAAGCTCGTCACCGCCTGGGTCGGGTTCTCCGACCGGAAATCCGGATAGGCCGCGCCCAGGCCCACCCCCAGGGCGACCACGCCGGGGACCATCGCGAAGACCGTCACCACCGAAATCCCCATCATGGCCGGCGTCACCCCGAGCAGGACGTTGGAGCACACGATCAGGATCTCCGCCAGGACCAGGAGCGGCAGGCAGTAGACCGCGAACTTGACCCACAGGAAGGTCCGCAGCGACAGCGGCGCCGCCCGGATGATCCAGAACGCCTCCCCTTCGCAGCTCACCGCCGGATAGACGAACCGGGCGGCGATGGCCGTCAGGACGAAGGCGGCCAGCCCCATGTTCAGGAAGGAGAAGAGGTTCTGGAGGTAGATGGGCCGGATCCTGGCCTGCCCGAAGGGGAGGACCGAGAAGTTGTAAAGGTAGATCGCGATCAGGGCCGCCACGAGAAAGAGCTGCGGCCACTGGGTCTGGTCCCGGAAGAAGCACCGGACGTCCTTGACGGCAAAGGCCCAGGCCGGGCCGGAAGGCCTTCGGAAGAGCCGGCGTCCCCCTTCCCTTGCGCGGTTCTT
>CAYOGU010000324.1:0-4006 GCA_964403345.1 uncultured Syntrophus sp.
GGCCCCGGCCAGTTCAGCATCGTGCACACCCTCTGCGTGGCCAGGAGCGGGACGGTCTACGTTTCCGACCGGGAGAACTACCGGATCCAGCTCTTCAGCCCGGACGGCGATTTCATCGAGGAATGGACGGACTTTCACCGGCCCTGCGGGATGTTCATCGGCCCGGACGACCTGCTGTACGTCACGGAGCTCAAGTGCGACAACCCCCGGGGCAAGCACCCGCTGCCGCCCAGGTTCAACGTACTGACTCTGGACGGCAGGCTGCTGGCCCGCTGGGGGACAGACGACATGTGGCAGCCGGGAAACTTCTACGCCCCGCACGGCCTCTGGGGCGACCCCCAGGGGAACATATACGTGGGCGAACTCGCAGCCGATTCGGAGATCCCGCCCCGTCCGGCGGGCTACCCGGCGGTCCACAAGATGGTGCGCATCCGCTGAGGGCGAAAACCGTTGACCTGAAGACTCTTTTTCCCTATACTTCGACACCCCGGGGCATCCGTCCACAAACCCGGCACATTGAAGTTCCAGAAACTGTTCGAGGAAGGCCCCCGTTCCCTACGGGGCCAGTTCCCTCTTTTGCACGAATATGGCCAAGCCGCTGAAGCCGGCCCGCCGGGGATCGGTGCGCGGCGTTATCCTTCGTTCAAGGCAAGAATCCTGGGAGGTCCGCCATGTCGTCCCTTTCTTTCGATGTCCAGGCCCTTCAGAAGATCCCGCTCTTCAGCAGCATCATCAACTCCCTCCACGACGGGGTCCTGATCGCCGACGACAGGGGCTACATCCGGTACGTCAACACCTCCTACCTGCGCCTGACCGGAACCACCAGCGAGGCCGTTCTCAACCAGAAGATCCAGGTAGCCCGAAAAGGCGCCCGCCTGCCGGAGGTCCTGCAGACGGGAAAGCCCCTACTCGGGATCAAGCGGAAGGTTAACGACGTGGAGTACCTTGCGGACATCAACCCGATCTTCTTCAACGACCGGCTGGTCGGGGCGATCTCCGTCGTCCGCGACATTACGGAGGTGGTGGACCTGAGCAACAAGCTTAAGGACACGACCCACCGGGTCCTGGAACTGCGCAACAAGGTCCGGGAGATCCACCGGGCCCATTACCGCTTCGAGGACATCGTCGGCCTGAGCCGGGAGATGGAGAAAACAAAAGAGAGGGCCAGGCGGGTGGCGGCCAGCGACATGCCCGTCCTGATCCTGGGAGAGAGCGGATCGGGCAAGGAGCTCTTTGCCCATGCTGTCCACAACGCCGGACCCCGGAGCAACAGCCCCTTCGTCCCCCTGAACTGCGCCGCCTTCTCTCCCCAGCTCCTGTCGAGCGAGCTCTTCGGATACGAGGAAGGGGCCTTCACGGGGGCCCTGAAGGGGGGCAAGATCGGCCTCTTCGAAATCGCCAACGGGGGCACGCTCTTTCTGGACGAGATCGGGGACATGGAATACGATCTCCAGTCCAAGCTCCTAAGGGTCCTGGAGTCCGGCGAGTTCATGAGGATCGGCGGCACCAAGCCGATCAAGGTGGACGTGAGGATCGTCTCGGCGACCAACCGGGAGATCGAACGGCTGATCGGGGAGGTGAAATTCCGGGAGGATCTCTACTACCGACTGAACGTCATGTCTCTGGAAATCCCGCCCTTGCGGACCCGCCTGCAGGACATCCCGCTCCTCGTGGAACACTACCTGGCCAAGCTCAGCGCCAAGCGGAAACAGCACTACCGGATTTCGGTCGAGACGATCGAGATTCTCAAGCAGTACCATTATCCGGGAAACGTCCGGGAGCTCTTCAACATCATTGAATTCGCGACGAGCATGTGCGAAACTGCTGAGATCAGGCCGAGCGACCTGCCGATCTTCTCGAAGGTGAAACTCCAGCCCGCCTTGAACCGCGCCCTCGCAGAATCCACCCGCTCCTCGGAGAGAGAGGCGATCAAGGAGGCCCTGGCCCTATGCGGGAGGTCCGTCGAGGCCAAGCGCAAGGCCGCCGCCCGTCTCGGCATCTCCCTGGCGACCCTCTACAACAAAATCAGGCAGTACGACCTTTGAAAAACCCATTTCCGCCGTCAGGACCCGACCTGCTGGGCCGCAATGGGCTGACGCAATTTCCTCCGGAGCAGATACAGGCAGATGGTGATCACGGCGCTGACCAGAGTGGTCTCCACATGGGGGATGACGGCCATGATGCCGATAATAAGCCAGACGGCCCTGTCGATGAAGCGATGGGGAAAGATCCGCATCCCCCCGAAGATGTTCGCAAAGGCCAGGGTGAAGACGACCCCGGAGATAGAGGCGTTCAGGAAGGCCGCCAGCCCCTCCTGGGCCAGCATCCCCGGATACATGATGAAGCAGAAGGGGATGATGTAGGTGACCGCCCCGAGTCTCAGGGCGTACTTGGCCACGTCGCCCCAACGCGCATTGGCGATCCCCGCCCCCACGAAGACGGCAATGCAGACCGGCGGCGTGATCACCGATAGGGTGGCGTAGTAGAAGACAAACATGTGGGCCACGAGCGGGGCGATCCCGATCTTGATCATTGCCGGGGCGAGGACTGCGGCTACCAGAACATAGGCGGCGGTCGTCGGAATCCCCATCCCCATGATCATGCAGATGATCGCCACAATCAGCGAGATCAGGAAGATATTCTCACCGCCCAGGCTGACGATGAGCGTGGAGAGGGTGACCCCCAGACCCGTCATGTTGATGATGGCTACCATGATCTGGGCTCCCGCCAGCAGGACGCCGATGATCAGGAGTCCCTTTGCCGAATCGGAGGGAACCTTTTTGAATTCCCTGAGTGCAGAGGCCAAGTCTGCAGGGGACCGCATGCGGGTCAATGGGAAGGTCACCAGCGCCCCGACAGTGCCGTAAAAGGCTGCCGTGGTGATCGAGTTTCCGTTGAGTATCCCGAAGAACAGAGCGACGAGAGCCGTACAGATCGGCAGGATCCGTCGCCAGTGGAGGATCTGCTTCCATTGAGGCACCTCTTCGTCGGGAACGCTGCCGAGGCTTCCCTCCGTCGCCAGGACGTGGATCGTCATGAAGACACCCATATAGAACAGGAAGGCCGGGAGGGCCGCGGCGACCATAATGCGGACGTAATCCACGCCGATGATCTCCGCCATGATGAAGGCCGCCGCACCCATGATCGGCGGGGCGATCTGGCCGCCTGTCGAGGCGATCGCCTCGGTACCCCCGGCCATGGCCGGGGGGTACCCCAACCGCTTCATCAGGGGAATCGTGAAGTTCCCGGTCGTGGCCACATTGGCGACGGCGCTGCCGCTGATCATGCCGAAGAGCCCTGAGGCGATTGTGGCGATCTTTGCGCCCCCGCCCGGCGCGCGTCCGCCAAGGCGCATGGCGATATCGATGAAGGTCTGTCCGCCCCCGGTGTTCAGAAGGACGGACCCGAAGACGGTGAAGGCGGCGATGACCGTCGCCGCGACCCCCGTCAGCATGCCCCAGATCCCCAGATCGCTGAGAAAGAGATTCTCCGTCAGGAAATAGACGTCGAAGCCGCGATGACCGAGACGCCCGGGGACATACTCCCCGAAGAGGGCGTAGAGGATGATCACCACAACGATCAGGGGGAAGATCAGGCCGATGGCCCGCCGTGAGATCTCCAGGATGATGGCCACCAGACAGGCCGTCATGATGATGTCGTGGGTCTGGGCCATGGGAAGGGTTCCCATGATCAACTCATAATTGATCACGACGTAGGTGCAGGCCGCGACGGCGATCAGGGCCATGGCCGCATCAATGACGATCCCCAAGGGTCTCAGGCGGCTTCCGCTCCACAGGGGGTACATGAACACACCGAGGACCGAGAGAATGGCGACAAAAACAGCCCGGTGGATGATGCTCTCAAAAGGCCCCGTCCCGCACGTGTAGAGCACAAAAGCAACCAGGAGGATCGACAGGGCATTCCCCCCTTTTTGCCGCCAACTCAGGTTTTGACGCTTATCCATGTCATGTCCCCCCGATCGTTTTGGCTTTCATCCGTTCCGTGA
>CAYOGU010000325.1:0-4006 GCA_964403345.1 uncultured Syntrophus sp.
ATAGCGATCCCCAGCGCCCTGTCCCCGCCGTACTTGAGGGCCAGCACCAGCTCCGAAGCCTCGGCGTTGGTGACCCAGGGCTGGTCGCTGACGCACCGGACGCCCCACTCCGGGACCACGAATTTTTCCCAGGACCGGTCGATCCTCCGGCGGGCCTCCTCGCCGGAAACCGCGCCGCACAGCACCGGGTAGTACCAGTCCATGGCGTAGCGCGCCTTCATCATGTTGAAGAGGTTCGGGCGATGCCGGATGGCCTCCCCGAGCCTCTCGCGGGACGCCTCCCAGTCCGGCCGCCGCTTCCCCAGCACCGAGGCGACGGCGAGGCCGCACTTGAGGCTCATGAACACGGAGCTGGACCCGGTCAGGAGGGCCATGGGGTCGACGACCCCTTCCCCGTTCCTCGCCCAGTGGATCTCGCCGCTTTCGGCCTGCATCCCCACCGCGTAATCCAGCCCGGCCTCCAGCGTGGGCCACAGCCGCTTCAGGAACCCCCTGTCGCCCGTGATCAGGTAGTGGTGGTACGCCCCCACGGCCAGGTAGGAGGCCACGTTGCTGTCCCGGGTCGTGTCCTCGGGGACGCCGTTTCGCGTCGCCGACCACCAGCTTCCGTCCGGGAGCTGGGTCTCCTTCATCCACGCGTAGGCCTGCTCGGCCTCTTTGAGGTATCCGGCCACGCTGAGCCCCATGGCGCTTTCCACATGGTCCCAGGGATCGGTCTTTCCCCCGTCGGACCAGGGGATCTCCCCGCAGGGCTTCTGGAGGGAGGCGATGAAATCCGCCATGGCGAAAACGTCCACGGTCAGCGGTTCAGTGCCGGGCGAGAGGCGCAGCTCCATCGTGGTTGTCCTTTTTCAGGTAGAGGATGATGCTCTTTCCGATCCAGGGGTTCAACAAGCCGTCCAGGGCGGCGACCGCGGGAGGATGCTTGACGATCTGCCATTCGAGGAACCGCTTGTAGGCCCTGACCAGGGGAAACGTCTCGTTCTTGTGCCCCACCAGGCACCGGAGCCACCAGTAGGGGGAATGCAGCCCGTGGCGGTAGCCGATCCGCCAGCAGCGGGTCCCGGCGCTCTCCGCCAGGGCCTTCAGTTCGGATTTCCGGTAGATCCGGATGTGGCCGCCGGGCTCCCGGCGGTACGGCTCGGACAGGAGCCAGCACAGGGCCTCGGGCAGGCACCGGGGCACCGTGACGACCAGGTCCCCTCCCGGCTTGAGGACTCGGACCAGCTCCCGGACCGCCCTTCGGTCGTCCTCGACATGCTCCAGGACCTCGGAGCAGAGCACCACGTCGAAGGCGCCGTCCGAAAAGGGCAGCGCGGTGACGTCGGCCCTGGACACGATCCAGTTTCCCTTCGGCTCGTGGTCGAACAGGCCCAGGAACCCCCGCGACTTGCACAGGTCCTCCCAGTTCAGGTCCACGCCCGCCACGTCGATCCCGGGCCTCCGGAAGGCCTCGCAGAGATGCCGTCCCCCGCCGCAGCCCGCGTCCAGGACGCGCATGCCGGGCCTGAGGTCCAGGCAGTCGAAATCGACCGTCAGCATCCGATCGCCTCCCGGTAGACGTCCGCGGTCTTCTGCGCGGCATGCCTCCAGGTCAGGGACTGCGTCACCCGCTTCATCCCGGCCCGGCCCAGTTCGAGGCGCCTGGCCGGATCGTCCAGGAGCGCCAGGATCGCCTCCCGGAGCGCCCCGGCGTCGGCAGGCGGCACCAGGAGCCCCGCGTCCCCCACCACCTCCGGCAGGGCGCCGCCCCGCGTGCTGATCACCGGAACGCCGCAGGCCATGGCCTCCCCGGCCGGCATCCCGAATCCCTCGTACAGGGACGGAATGACGGCCATCGTGGATTCGGCGTAGTACCGCGCGAACTCGCCGTGCTCGATGCGGCCGGTGAAGGTCACGTACGGCCCGAGGTTCAGCTTGCCGACGAGCCGCTCGATCACGCCGTCCTTCTTTGGCTCGCCGATGATGACGAGCCGGAGGCTCCGCCCGGGGACGATCCCGGCCACGGCCTCCAGGAGGTAGCGCAGCCCCTTGAGGGGCGTGTCGGCGCTGTTGGTGACCAAAAGCTGGTTGTCCAGCCGCTTCACCCCCTCCAGGGGGTAGAAGTAGTCGGTGTTGATCCCGTTCGGAACCACCCGGAACCGCTCCGCGTGGACCCCGTAGTCCCGGGCGATGTCCTTCTTCGAGGACTCCGAGACGGTGACGATGTGCGACAGGCGCCGGGCGACCCTTTTCTGCATGGCCAGGAAGGCGTACCAGCGGCGGATCATCATCCGGCGGCCCAGGCCCGGAGCCGCCTCCAGGTCCGTTTCGCGGTCCACGGTGATCGGATGATGGATGGTGGCGATCGTCGGGGTGCCCGACCGGGCGATGCCGAGCAGGCCGTAGGCAAGCCCCTGGTTGTCGTGGACCACGTCGTAGCGTTCGCGGCACGCCTCCAGGTATCGCCGGACCCGGACCCCGAAGGTGAAAGGCTCCGGAAACCCACCGGTGCACATGCTGGCGTATTCGAAGAGGTTGATCGGCGACCGGAGGTCCCGGAATCTCTGCACCTTGAACAGGTGCTCCGGGTTGTAGAGGTCCAGGTTCGGGATCTCGCGGAGCCGCACCCCCTCGGCCAGCTCGGGATAGGGCGGGCCGGACAGGACATCCACCTGATGGCCCAGCTCCGCCAGCGCGCGGCTGAGGTACTTGACGTAAACCCCCTGCCCCCCGCAGGTCGGATTCCCGCGGTAGGTCAGGATGCAGACCCTAAGCGGCCTGTCGGCGGGAGATTTACGGGAACCGGTCCCGTCGGATTGAACCGGCCGGCGTCTTGGAAGGGGTGCATTCACGCTTCGAGATCCTCAAGGCTGCTGTAGTCGGTACCGGATTCCCTCGCTGCAGGGCATGCCGCTGGGCAATAAAAAAACCCCTGCTTGAAGGCCTGATGGGTTTGTGTGGTTTAAATACTCCCCAACGCCTGAATAAGCAAACAAAAAATATCGCGTCCGGGGCGTCGGGGAGTCGGAATGGATGGCTGATCGGTTTCAATTCAGGCAGGCAGCTTCCCGCTGCTTTTTCCCTCCGCCCCGCGGACCTGCCAACAATATTGGCACTGCGGCACGGTCCGGCGAAACATGAAACTTGCAACCACCTTGAATAACGAATATTCTTTCTCGGCACAAGGATTGCTAATATGATGACGACGATGATGAGGCGAATCCTGACGACAGTCCTTATTAATGGCGGCCTTCTTTTTCTCGGCCTCGCCGGCGATAGCCTGCCAGGATCGACTCGTACTGACCCATTGCACTTCATCCATAAAATTGATAGGAGCGTGCTGTCGTCAGGTTGAGGGATAGAAAGAGGAACGTTTCCAAATAACCGCAACGGAAATCGCAAGGAGATCGTGATGAAAAAACCAATGGCTGTTCTATGCTCTTTGATTGCATCGTTTTTCCTGGTATCGGCCGCTCCGGCGTTTTCTTACACTTGGACGGTCAGCGTGCCGTCGGATGTGAAATTCGCTGAAGCGCATATCTGGCTCCACGCTGACGGCTGCAAGAAGGCATCCGGGGAGAAGATCATAAAGAAGGGGCATTCTTACACGTGGACTTCGGACAAGCCGTTCTGCGACATCGGGGGCAATTACGGCGGATATATGTTCGTTCATCAAACGTGCGACGGCGTCGACCACAAAGAGGCGTCAGGCCCGCTCTGCAATACCTCATGCGCGAACAACATACGGGTGAAGGTTTGTCCTAAAGTCGCTGCTCCCACCGGGCTCTACGGGCTTGAATACGGTTTCTGCCCGGATTAGCGGGCACAGGATCGAGACTCGGGGGATCCGCATCCATGATACCGGAATCTGCCGGCGACCGGCCGGCAGCCGAAAACGAAAGAAAGGGAGGAAAAGAGACATGAAGAAAGTATGCGTGATAATCATGCTGATTGTGGGAATGGGGCTGGCGATCGGCGCCATGGACGATGCAGAGGCCAAATGTACCCTCTGCGGACAAGTGGA
>CAYOGU010000326.1:0-3992 GCA_964403345.1 uncultured Syntrophus sp.
CGGTTCCCTGCCCCTTCTGATCCCCATGAGCGAGGTGGCTGGCCGGATGGCGGTCAATCAGGGTTCGAAGTACCTGGAGATGGGATTCGGCGGCGAGGGTGTCCTCCTGGGAGGCGTCCCCGGCGTCGAACCGGCCACCGTCCTGGTGATCGGCGCGGGAACGGTCGGCACCCAGGCTGCGAAGATGGCCTGCGGCCTGGGCGCCAGGGTGTACGTGGTCGACTCCTATCTGCCGAGGCTCCGTTACCTCAACGACGTCATGCCGCCCAACTGCTTTACCATGATGTCCTCCCCCGCAACGATCCGCAGGCTGATCCGGGAAGCGGATCTCGTCATCGGTTCCGTCCTCATCCCCGGGGCGAAGGCCCCCAAGCTCGTCACCCGCGAGATGCTCAAGACCATGAAGAAGGGGGCGGTCATGGTGGACGTGGCCATCGACCAGGGCGGCTGCTTCGAGACCTCAAAGGCCACGACGCACAAGGATCCCATCTTTACGATCGACGGGGTGATTCACTACTGCGTGGCGAACATGCCCGGCGCCGTCGCCAAGACCTCGACCCTGGCCCTGACGAACGCCACCCTCCCCTACGCGCTGGAAATCGCCAACAAGGGCTGGAAGAGGGCGATGAAGGAGAATCCCGAGATCCGGAAGGGCGCCAACGTGATCCGGGGTGAGGTCACCTTCAAGGGCGTCGCCGACGCCTTCGACATGCCGCTCGTCTCCGTGGACAAGTTCCTGTAACCCGGCCCCGGCAACGACGGTCATTTCACCGGCCGGTTCCCCCTTCGGGAGGGGCTGGCCGGTTTCTTTATGGAAAGCTCCCGCCGATCCGCTCGAAGGACTTCGATGCCGAGTGCCTGAAGCCGCATGGCATCCTGGAATCCGTCGTCGGTGATCAGGACGTCGAATTCGCCGGGACGGGCGAACACGCTGAACCCGAAGGCATTGTATTTGGTATGGTCCGCCAGGATGATCCTTCTCTTGCTGACCTTGAGGACCTCCGTCTTAAGATGGGCCTCGATGATGTTCTGTGAAGAGAAGATCCCCTGCTCACTGAAACTGTTCGCCCCGATGAAACAGGTCTCGATCTGGAAATGCCGGAGGTTCTCCACGGCGATGGGGCCGATGAAGGATTCTGCATCTTTCCGGTAACTGCCGCCGAGGGAAAAGATGGAGGCCCCGGGCGACGCCTTCAGTTCCTGATAGACCCCGAGGGAGTGGCAGACGACCCGGATCGTCATGTCCCGAACCTCCCGGGCCAGGAGAGCGCAGGTGCTCCCCGAATCCACGTAAATGGTGTCCCCCTCGTGGACGAATTCCCGCGCCCTGGCCACGATGGCCCGTTTCTCCTCCAGGTCCTTGTCCCGCCGAAGTCCAATGGACTCTTCTCGCTTCCGGTCCTCCGCGAGGATGGCGCCTCCGTGGGTCCGGACGAGGTATCCCATCTCCTCCAGGAGAGTCAAGTCCTTGCGGATCGTAGCCTCGGAGACGTTGAATCGCTCGGTGAGGGTCTGGACCGAAACCTCCCTGAGCTTCGAAACAAGCCGAATGATCTCCTCGTGCCGGACAACGCGTCCCATCAGCATCACTCAATTCTGGCCGCGTTCTGCTCCGCCAGGATGGCCAGCTCCGCGGCCCTGAAGAACATCTCTTGGGAATAGGCCTTCGTGGTGCGTTCCAGGCAGTCCAGGACGAGGCGGCCGAATCGGGTCTCTGGGAGAGGCTGATCCGGTGCGGACCCATCCCGATCACCTCGACGACGCGGCCGATCGCCCCATCGGCGATGAGGGTCTCCGCAAAGACGGCGGCCTCCACATGGAGCCGTTCGCTGTAATAGACTCCTTCCGATAGACGGGATCGTCCTTCCGCAGGGGGAACCGTACGGGGGGCCGCGTGGCAGCGGCCCCGTAGATCCCCATGCTGAGTTCCAGCGTCGCCCGGCCTTCCCTCCCGCCCCCCGTCAGGAGCGCCTTCCCTTATTTTTTGGGGGCAAGGATGAAGAAGCGGAAAATTTCTATTGACAAAATCCCCTGTCGACGTTACGAAAAAACGTCGTTATCTTTCGCTTTTCGTGATAATTTGAAAGTTTCTAGCATCCATTTTCGAAGGTGTCAAGGACGAAAAGGCCTGGGAATTCCACCCTCAGCCCGATAAATCTCCCTGCAAGGACGGGATCTCTCTTCAAGACCTTTTGCAAAGGTTGTTGAGCAGGACAAGGCGGCCAAGGACTGCGGGACCGATTTTTAACAGACGGCCGGTTGACCGGTTCCGCGAGCGGTTGTACTGTGGTGATACTGAGGCGTTTGGATGACGGACGAACAATGGAAGGCCCTTCTGGCTGTAATCAAGGGTGAGCGGGTGCAGCCGCTGCCCATCGGCTTCATCATCGATTCTCCCTGGCTGCCGGGGTGGTGCGGGATGGCCATCGCCGATTACCTCTCCAGCGAGAACCTGTGGTTCGAGGCCAACCGAAAAGTCAGCGAGACTTTCCCGGAGTTCATGTTCATCCCGGGATTCTGGTCCGAGTTCGGCATGTGCACCGAACCGTCGGCCTTCGGCGCCCGCTGCATCTTCCCGCGCAACGCCTTTCCCAGTGCGGAACGGATCATCACGGACGAAAAGCAGATCATGGAAATCCGGGAGCCCGATCCCGCCTCCGACGGTTTGCTGCCGCTCGTCCTCAGTCGGCTGTGCCTGATGCGTCCGCGGATCGAGGATCTCGGCCACAAGATCCGCTTTTCCATATCGCGCGGTCCCTTCAATATCGCGACGTTCCTGATGGGCATGACGGAGTTCCTGATCGCCCTGAAGACCGAGCCCGAGTCCGTTCACCGCTTGCTGCGCGTCATCACCGACTTCCTCAGGAAATGGCATGATCTCCAGCGAGAGGCGATTCCGACGATCGACGGCATCCTGATCCTCGACGACGTCATCGGCTTCGTGGGCGAAGCGGATTTCATGGAGTTCTGCTTCCCCTACCTCAAGGAACTGTACGCCCCCGCTGCGGCAGTCAAGTTCTTTCACAACGACGCCCCATGCGCCGCATCGATCGGGCACTATGCCGACATCGGCATCAATGTGTTCAACCCCGGCATCCAGAACACGATTGTCGATCTGAAGCAGTTGTGCGGCAACAGCCTGACGCTCTTTGCCGGCATCCCGCCGCGCGACGTCCTGGCCGCAGGATGCCCCGCCGACGTTTCCGCCGCCGTGCGGAGCCTGCTGGCTGAGACGCCGGACCACTCCCGCCTGATCCTGTCCTGCGGAGGCGGGATGCCGCCCGAGGTGAGCACGGAAAACCTGCGTGCCTTCCTCGACGCGTCGCGTGGCTGTGATCGGCAGAGCTCCTGATCCCCCAGATGGAAAGGCGCGGCCGCCCGCGGTGCTTTGCCTGCGCCAACACCGCTTCTTCGGCGGTCCTGGCCAATCTCATCCCGGCCAGTATGGGGCGCATCCTTTGTCTTATCATTGCGGCCCTGCTTCTGCCCCTGGCAATCGTGGGCGGGGGTCACATCGGAAGCGGGGGATGTGGCCGTCGTCTACAACCTGCTGATACAACCTGCTGATCGGGCATCTCCCCATACGGCGGACGAACGTCGGGGATTGGGTCCGCATGGATCGGGCCATAGCGACGTCGGCCCCGGGAGCCCCCATGATTGAAATTTCGGGACCCCTCTGCTTGTCCGCCCCGTGTGGATAAAAAAAAGAGGGGCCCGCGCATTGGAGACCATCGATGCGCAGGCCCCGGGGGAAACAGGAACGGGTTGAGGCTACTTCTTTCTCTTCAGGAGGTGGACGCTCCGGGGGATTTCCACCTCGACCCGGTCGGCGTGGGTGAAGCGCTGGGCGTCCCGGGGGTTGTACTGGTCGATGATCATCTTCTTCTGGCCGATCATCACCGTGCACTTGGCCAGGGACCCGGCGTACATATAAGATTTCAAGGTCCCGCAGATTACGTTGGGCTTCTTGACGCCACAGTCGATGGACAGCG
>CAYOGU010000327.1:0-2438 GCA_964403345.1 uncultured Syntrophus sp.
TCGGGGAGAGCCTTTTCATCCGGGGGATGGCATGGACGGGACCGCTGGAGATGGAGACGCCGTCTCAGCTTTCGGGAGGCGCGCGATGAACCTGCTTGTCGGATCCCTCACCATCGGGCTCATCCTGTCGCTTCTGGCGATCGGCGTCTATATCTCTTTCAGAATTTTCAACTTCGCGGACATCACCGCCGACGGGTCGATCACCCTGGGGGCCGCCGTCGCGGCGGTCTTGCTCGTGGCCGGCTGGAACCCCGTCGCGGCGACTCTTGCCGGAGCCGGCGCGGGGTTCCTGGCGGGGCTCGTCACGGGCATCCTCCACGCGCGCTTCAAGATCCACGCCCTCCTGGCGGGGATCCTCGTCATGACGGCCCTCTATTCGGTGAACCTCCGGATCATGGGAAAGAGCAACGTGTCGCTCATGTCGGCGCAGAACCTGACGGGCCTCGCTGAGGGCCTCGGGGCCCCTTTCTTCGGCAGGGGGACCTTCCTAGACTTGGCCGGCTGGTCCCTGGCTTCCCGGGACGCCTCGATGCTCCTAGGGGCCTTCGTCGTGATCCTCCTGATGGCCGGTATCGTCTATCTCTTCTTCAGGACGGACCTGGGGACTGTCATGCGGGCCACCGGCGACAACGCCCAGATGGTGAAGGCGCTCGGGAGCGATACGGGCCTCATGATCATCCTGGGGCTGGGGATCTCCAACGGCCTGATCGCCCTGTCCGGGGCGATGCTGGCCCAGTACCTGGGCTTCGCCGACGTCCAGATGGGAATTGGGATGGTGGTCTGGGGGTTGGCGAGCGTGATCATCGGCGAATCGCTGGTGCGTTCGAAGCGCCTGGGGATTGCGATCTGCGGGGCGGTGATGGGTTCGATCCTCTTCCGGCTCCTGGTGGCGATCGCCTTGCGGTTCGGCCTGAATCCCAACGACCTGAAGCTGGTCACGGCCCTCTTCGTCTTCGTCGCCCTCGTCCTGCCGCATTGGATCTCCCGTCTCGCGGAGAGGAAAGGAGGGCGTCCCCGTGCTTGAGATCATCCGCTGCTCCAAGACCTTTCAAAGAGGGACGGCCAATGAGGTCCGCCCCCTGAGGAACGTGAGCCTGACCGTGGAGGAGGGGGCCTTCGTCGTGGTCATCGGAACGAACGGTTCGGGGAAATCCACGCTCCTGAACGCTGTGGCCGGGACCTTCCCTCTCGACGAGGGGCGGATCCGCCTCGGAGGAAGGGAGATCACCGCCTGGCCGGAGCACCGGCGGGCCGCGCTCATCGGGCGTGTCTTCCAGAATCCCTTCAGCGGCACCGCTCCGGGCATGACGATCGCCGAGAACCTGGCGATGGCGGTCCGCCGCGGACGGTTCCCGGGCTTGGGGTGGGCGCTGGACCGACGGATTCTGGAAGCCTTCCGCGAACGGGTCTCGACGCTCAACATGGGGCTGGAGGACCGTCTCGACACGGAGATCGGCGGCCTCTCCGGAGGGCAGCGTCAGGCCCTCACGCTCCTGATGGCGACCTGGCAGCGGCCGGACCTGCTGCTTCTGGACGAGCACACCGCGGCCCTCGACCCCCGCAGCGCCGACCGGATCATCCACTTGACCCGCGAGATCGTGACCCGGGAGAAGCTTACAACCCTGATGGTGACGCATTCCATGACCCAGGCCGCCAATCTCGGCAATCGGCTGATCATGATGCACAAAGGGGAGATCATCCGGGATTTTGCCGGTGACGAGAAGCGAAGGCAGCGACCCGCCAATCTTCTGGACCATTTCGACGAGGTTCGCCGCCGGGAACTTCTCGATCAGGGCGCTGCGGACCTCCTGAAGGAGATGTACGTGTAAGGCCTGGCCGGAGTTGGTGCGGCCGCCGGGGAAAAGGGGCCGCAAATCTTGAAACCCCTCGGAGGACGCCATGGTGAGAAAAGCGAAGTCGCCGCAAGTGCCCCATCCCTACGGAACACCCATCGACCTGGCCACCGCAAAACGGCTTGCGCAGGCAGCCGCCGGGGAGGCCGTCCGGATCGGCATGAACGCCGTCATCGCCATCGTGGATGCGGGAGGCCATCTTGTCTATCTGGAGCGCTTCGACCGGGCCCAGTTCGCCAGCGTCGAGGTTTCCATCCACAAGGCCCGCTGTGCCGCGGCCTACAAGAGGCCCACCCGGGTCTTCGAGGATGCGGTCAAGAGGGGATCCGTCCATTCCCTGAGCCTTGACGGTGTCATCGCCGTCGAGGGCGGCCTGCCCCTGCTCCGGCGCGGCCGGATCGTGGGCGCCATCGGCGTTTCCGGCGGCCTGGCCGAGGAAGACGGCCGCGTCGCCGCGGTGGGCGCCGCGGCGCTGCAATAGGAAACCGGAGGGCACGCTTCATCGGTCGGGAGGTTCTTATGAGCTCGGAAATCTCGCAAAAAAAGGAGCTCGAGGAGAAACTGCTCCGGCTGCAGCAGGAGATC
>CAYOGU010000327.1:2448-3976 GCA_964403345.1 uncultured Syntrophus sp.
CGCCCTGAAGGATTCTCTGACCGCCAAGGGCCGCAGCGGAGAGGCGGACCACCGATACGGTTCCCTGATCTCAGTCTTTCGCATGATCTACGACCAGGCGTTGCATGCCGTCGTAATCCTCGGTCCTGACGGGTCCCTGCAGTATGCCAACCGGAAGTCCTGCGAATGGGTCGGCCGGGATCTGTCTGAATGGATCGGCCGGCCCTTCTGGGATACCTCCTGGTGGACCCGTTCCTCAGAGGAACGGGAGAAACTGCAGGATGCATGCGGCCGTGCCCTCCAGGGTGAGTCCGTACGGGTCGAAGCCTCCCACATTGCGGCCGACGGCCGGATCCATGACATGGACATCGCGTTAAGGTCGGTGCGGGACGCGGCCGGGAGGGTCCTCCACCTGATCGCAGAGGCGTGGGACATCACCGAGCGCAAGGCGGCGGCTGAAGATTTGGATCAGGCGCACCTGTTGCTGGGCGCCGTCGTGGACCAATGTCCCGTGCCAATAGCGGTCGCCAGTTCGCCGGACCTCGTGATGCGCTATTGCAATCGGGCCGCGCTCGAAATCCTCGGTCTGCTGGATGAGGAAAATTATATGGGCTTGACCCTGAGCGAGGTCGCGAAACGGCAATCCTGGCGGGACTTCAGGCCAGACGGACAACCGGTCGACCTGCTCGACATGCCTCTCGCACGGGCATTGCGCGGTGAGGTCACGAACGATCAAGAATACTGCATCGTCCGCAAGGACGGAACGCGGAGATGGGAGCTCGTGAGCGGCACGCCGGTTTATACCCGGGCGGGAAAAATGGTGGCGGGGCTCATCACCTTTCCGGACATCACCGGGCGCATCCGGGCGGAAGAGGCGCTCCGCAAGAACGCCCGGGAGTTCGAGGAGCTCATGAAATACATGGCCAACGCCTTCGTCGTCTGGCAGACGGTCTTCGGCGAAGACGGCAGGCTGAGGGACATCGTCTTCAGCTATTTCAACGACGCCTATTCGCGGGTCTCGGGCCTGAAACTCGACGAGGTCCGCGGCCGGGGCGTGCGAGAGGTCTGGCCCGAGACGGAGGAGAGCTGGTACGAGGTCTATGGCGAGGTAGCCCTGACCGGCGTTCCGAAGACCTTCGAGATGTATCACAAGCCGACGCACGGACTTTACGCCTGCAACGCCTACCGGCCCTGGGATTCCAAGGACCGGATCTGCGTCGTCTTCGAGGACATCACCGAGCGCAAACGGGCCGAAGGGGCCCTGCGGACCAGCGAGGAACGATTTAAGAGGCTGGTTCAGAACTCCAGCGATGTCATCGCCATCCTGGACGAGGGGGGCGTCATGGCTTCCGTCAGCGGGCCGAGCAAGTCGATCGTGGGCTACGAACCGGAGGAATTGGTCGGCACCTGCACCTTCGATCACATCCACCCCGATGACCGGGAACCGACGCTGAAGGCCTTCACTGAGGGCGTGATGCAGGCCGGTTCGACCCACCGGGCGGAATACCGTTTCCGCCACAAGGACGGGAGCTGGGTGGTCATGGAGGCC
>CAYOGU010000328.1:0-3974 GCA_964403345.1 uncultured Syntrophus sp.
CGACGGGGATGGCGACGGACTGCACGGATGTGAAAATCGCCGACGGCAGGCTCCTGGCCGTCCGGCCGATGTATGCGGGCAAGTGCTTCGGGGAGGTGACGATCGCCTCCTCTCCGCAGATGGCCACGCTCAGGCCGAACGTCTTTCCGGCCGCAGAGGCCCCGAAGGCGGGAACGGTCGTCAAGTTCGATCCGGGCCTCGATCCCGGTCAGCTCAAGACCAAGATTGTCGAGGTGCAGAAGGATACAAGCGGCAAGGTGGATCTGACGGAGGCCAACATCATCGTCTCCGGCGGCCGCGGCATGAAGGGTCCGGAAGGTTACGCCGTCCTCGAAGAACTGGCGGCGGTCTTGGGCGCCACGGTCGGCGCCTCCCGCGCGGCGGTGGATGCGGGTTGGAGACCCCAGAGCGATCAGGTTGGACAGACCGGCAAGGTCGTCTCGCCCAACCTCTACATTGCCTGCGGGATCTCCGGTGCCATCCAGCATCTGGCGGGGATGAGCTCCTCCAAGGTTATCGTGGCCATCAACAAGGACCCGGAGGCCCCCATCTTCGCGAAGGCGGATTACGGCGTCGTGGATGACCTGTTCAAGGTCGTTCCGGAATTCACCAAAGAGTGCAAGAAACTGCTCGCCTAGTCTCGGGAGGGGATCTGCGGGGCATGCCCCGCAGATCCCCACGATCAAACTCGGGTTGCCCCGGCGTGAAGCTCCCGTACGGCGGCCCCGGGGCGTCAACCCGTTGTCTTGAATCGGACCGTTTGGTATCAGTTCGATCCTGCTTTCAATCCGGATTTTCTCGTCGGGAGGGTTTATGGAACATGTCGTGGCATTTTCGGTCGGAAACGAAGGTCGGCAGGTCTTCTGGAATGCCGAATACTTTGAGCCGTTTCTCTTTCTCTTCACGGCGGTGGCCCTGGCCATCTTCGCCTACGGCATCTACCGGAGATGGCGGATCTGGAAGGCCCTCGGTAAGCCGGAATGCCGGCTGGACCACATGGGCGAGCGGATCAAGCTCCTGCTGATCAACGGCCTTCTCCAGGTCAAGACCTTCCGGGCCCCCTATGCCGGGATCATGCACGGCCTGATCTTCTTCGGATTTCTGGTCCTCCTCTTCGGGGCGGCCTTCGACGCCTCGGAGTTCCACATCGCCGAACCCCTCGGCTGGGCCTTCCTGCGGGGGACCTTCTATCTGGTCTTTTCCTTCCTGATGGACCTCTTCGGCCTGGCGGTCCTCATCGGCGTCCTTTTGGCCATCGACCGTCGCTACATCCGGCGGCCCGAGGGCCTGGGCTACCAGGGGAAGGCCGACAACACACCGGACGATGCCATCGCGCTCCTCCTGATCCTGGGGATCATCGCGACCGGCTTCGTCATCGAGGCCCTCCGGATCCACGTGACGAATCCTCCCTGGGAGAAATGGTCCTTCGTGGGCTGGACCCTGGCCCAGGCCTTTTCCGGCGTCGATCCGGGGACGGCGAAGGCCCTCCACAAGGTCACCTGGTGGGTGCACACCTTCATCGCCCTGGGGTTCATCGCCTATATCCCCTACTCCCGGCTCCTGCACATGATCACCACTCCCGCCAACCATTTCATGGCTTCCCTGAAGCCGGTGGGGGCGATCGAGCCGATCCGGGATTTCGAAACGGCCGAATCCTTCGGCGTGGGCAAGATCGAAGAGTTCACCCGGAAGCAGCTCTTCGATTCCGACGCCTGCACGCGCTGCGGGCGCTGTCAGGACGGTTGTCCGGCCTATCTCTCCGGGAAACCCCTCTCGCCGAAGAAATTGATCCAGGACCTGAAGACCTACTGGCTGGAGCGGGCGCCCCTGGCCATGGCCTCGGCGCCGGCGGCAGAGGGGGAGGCGCCGGCTGCAAAGGGCGTTCTGGCAAAGACTCTCGAGCGGGTGGACGGTCTCGTCGATACGGCCCTGAAGGGGGCGACACCGGGACCGGAACCGGCGGAGAAGGCCCTGGCCGGGGAGGTGGTCGGCCTGCACGAGCTGTGGGCCTGCACGAACTGCCTTTACTGCCAGGAGAACTGTTCGGCTTCGATCGAGCACGTCCCCAAGGTCATCGGGATGAGGCAGTACAAGGTCCTCACCGAGGCGGACTTCGCACCGGAACTTCAGCTCACCTACCGTAATATGGAGAACAACTCCAACCCCTGGGGGATCGGGTCCCATCTGCGGGCGGACTGGGCCAAGGATCTCGGCATCAAGACCCTGGCCGAGGATCCCGGTGCGGAATACCTCTTCTACGTGGGCTGCGCCGGTTCCTTTGATGACCGGGGCAAAAAGGTTTCCGTGGCCTTCGCCAAGATCCTCAAGGCAGCCGGGGTGAGCTTCGGCATTCTGGGGACCGAGGAGGGGTGCTGCGGCGATTCGGCCATGCGGGGCGGGAACGAGTACCTCTACCAGACCTTGGCCCAGGCCAACATCGAGGTAATGAAGACCTACAATGTCAGGAAGATCATCACCACCTGCCCCCACGGCTACAATGCCCTGAAGAAGGATTATCCCCATTTCGGAGGCCAGTTCGAGGTCTATCACCACACGGAGATCATCGCCGATCTGATCGCCCAGGGGAAGATCACCCTCAAGAGGTCCCTCGAAGGCCTGGCCACCTATCATGATTCCTGCTTCCTGGGGCGTTACAACGGCCTCTACGATCAGCCCCGACGGATCCTCAAGGCCATCCCGGGACTCAAACTCACGGAGATGGAGCGGAACCGGGCCAAGAGCTTCTGCTGCGGCGCCGGCGGGGCGAGGATGTGGATGGAGGAGGACATCGGCGAGCGGATCAACAACATGCGGACCGACCAGGCGATCGCCACCGGGGCCTCGACTGTGGCCGTGGGGTGCCCCTTCTGCCTCACCATGATTTCCGACGGACTCAAGGACCGCAAGAAGGAGGAGGCCGTGGCCGCCCTGGACATCGCCGAGATCGTCTGGAGGGCCATGGGCCTGGAGGACGAGAAACCGTCCGCGGATGTCTGCGCGGTGCCGCCAGCCTCGTAAACCCGCTCCCCCTGGAAACAAAAAGCCCCTTCTGTGGCGGGAGGGGCTTTTTTCTTGTGGCAAATCGGGAGGCTTTATTTTAGAATGCACTCCTCAATCGGCTTCCGGAGAGCCAGAAACCACTGTGGAAAACCGGTTTCACTGGCGCTCATTAATCTTTTTCGACCCTGCATGATCGCTGCCAAGGCCTTGGCCCGCGCTGAACGGTTCGAGTCTGTTGTCCCGTATGGATGCGAGGGCAGGTGCCCTGCAACATCGCTCGTTTGCCGTGCCGATCTTGTGAATTCAGGCCCCGCAAGCCCCCTGTCCGGGATGGGGGCGCGGAGGGATGGGCTGATCATACCGTGAAAGGGGGTTCGTCGCTTCCAAAACAAACCAAATAAAAAAGAAGGGAGAGTGGACGCATGGCTGAATCAAGGTATCTGGAAAAACCGTGGTTGAAGTCCTATGAAAAGGGCGTGCCGGCATCGATCCAGTACGAAGAGATCTGTCTGCCTGATATCCTGGACCGGACGGCCAAGAATTTTCCCGAGAAGCCGGCCCTCCTGTTCCAGGGCACGACCGTCAACTATCGACAGTTCAAGGAGATGGTGGACCGTTTTGCCGCCTGTCTGGCCGATTTCGGTGTCGGCAAAGGGGATGCCGTGGCGATCCTCCTGCCGAATACGATCCCCTGTGTCGTGGCCTACTATGCGATCCTGAAGGTCGGCGGGATCACGGTGATGAACAATCCCCTTTACTCCGATCCGGAGCTGGAACACCAGTTCAACGACTCCGGTTCCAAGGTCCTGATCACCCTGGATGTCCTGGCAAACCGGATGGTCGCCCTGAGGGCGAAAACGAAGATCAAGCAGATCGTCCATACCTGCATCGGGGACTATCTTCCCGCCGTCAAGCGCGTCCTGGGGAAATGGCTCAAGAAGTACCCCTTCGGCGAGGTCAAGGCGGCCCCCGAT
>CAYOGU010000329.1:0-3970 GCA_964403345.1 uncultured Syntrophus sp.
GACGGCTCCTCCATCCAGGGGTTCTGCCGGATCGAGGAGAGCGACATGCTCGCCATGCCCGATCCAACCACCTTCCAGATCATCCCCTGGCGGCCCGCCGACCGCCCGGTCGCCCGGATGATCTGCGATATCCTCACCCCGGACGGAAAGCCCTATGATGGCGATCCCCGCTACGTCCTGAAGAGAACCCTCAAGAAGGTCAACGACCAGGGTTACACCTTCTATATCGGCCCGGAGCTGGAGTACTTCTACTTTGCCTCGGACAAGGCCCCCGAGTTCCTCGACATGGGCGGCTACTTCGACGGCCTCCCTGTGGACCGGGCCACGGACCTGCGCCGCCAGACGATCTTCGCCCTCCAGGATATGGGAATCCGCGTGGAGTACAGCCATCACGAGGTCGCCCCGAGCCAGCACGAGATCGACTTGCGATACGACGAATGCCTCCGGATGGCCGACAAGGTCATGACCTACCGCACCACGGTCAAGGAGATCGCCCGCCAGAACGGCGTCTATGCCTCCTTCATGCCGAAGCCTGTCTTCGGCCAGAACGGGAGCGGCATGCACGTCCATCAGTCGCTCTTCAAGGGGTCCAAGAACGCCTTCTACGACGGCCGTGACAAGTACAACCTCTCGAAGCTGGCCAAGCATTATATCGCCGGAATCCTAACCCATGCCCCGGAGATCACCGGGATCTGCAACCAGTGGATCAACTCCTATAAAAGGCTCGTCCCCGGCTACGAGGCCCCGGTCTACGTCTCCTGGGCGCGCCGCAACCGCTCCGCCATGGTCCGCGTCCCCATGTACAAGCCCGGCAAGGAGCAGGCGACCCGGATGGAATTCCGCTCGCCCGATCCCTCCTGCAATCCCTACCTGGCCTTCGCCGTCATGCTGGCCGCGGGGATGAAGGGGGTCGAGAAGGGTTATCCGCTTCCCGAGCCGGTGGAAGAGGACATCTTCGAGATGGACGAGAAGGCCCGCGCCAAGGCAGGGATCACGTCGCTGCCCGGGAGCCTCTACGAGGCGCTCAACGTCGTCCAGGGAAGCAAACTCGTCCGCGACACCCTGGGTGAGCATATCTTCGAGAAGTTTGTCGAGAACAAGAAGGTGGAGTGGGACCGTTTCCGGATCCACGTGAGCCAGTTCGAAATCGACCGCTACCTGCCGATGCTTTAGTGCCGGGTTGCCGTCCACAGCGGAAATGGGGGAGTTATCGGATTTTCCTTTACGGAGAGGGATCTTTCTGGTAACTCCTTTTTCCTTTTTTTGACCGATTGAGGTGTTGATCGCCCGGAGAGGAAAAGCGGTTCGTGATGCTGGACAATGAACGGCGCCAGGCCTTGCTGGTCCTGGAGGATGGAAGCGTGTACCGCGGACGGGCTTTCGCCGGCAACGGCGAGGTCATGGGGGAGGTTGTCTTCAACACGGGGATGACCGGTTACCAGGAGATCCTCACCGACCCCTCCTACCGGGGGCAGATCGTCGCGATGACCTATCCGCTCATCGGCAACACGGGGATCAACCCCGAGGACATGGAATCGGCCGGGATCCACCTTGAAGGGTTCGTCGTGCGGGAGTACGAGGCGTTTCCAAGCAACTGGCGCGCCGACCGGAGCCTGAAGGCATTCCTGGAAGCCCAGGGCAAACTGGGCGTCGAGGGGATCGACACCCGGGCCCTGACCCGGCGGATCCGGCTTTCCGGGGCCATGCGGGGGATCCTCAGCACGGAAACGGAAGACACGGAGGAACTCCTCCGGCGTGTCCGTGCCTATCCGGGCCTCGTCGGCCGAGACCTTGTCAAACTGGTGACCTGCCGCGATCCGTACCTCTGGAGGGGCGGAAAACCTCGCTTCCTGCCGCCCCCGGGGACGCTGCCGGGAGGCAAGCGGCGTGTCGTCGTCCTGGACTGCGGCGTCAAGTACAACATCCTCCGGAACCTGGAGGAGCGAGGATGCGAGGTCCTGGTCCTGCCGGCGGCGGCGACGGCGGCGGAGATCCTCGCCTTGGCCCCGGCGGGGGTGTTGCTGTCCAACGGCCCCGGCGATCCGGCCGCGCTTCCCCATATCGTCGAGACGGTCCGGTCCCTCCTGGGGAAGGTCCCGATCTTCGGGATCTGTCTGGGCCACCAGATCCTGGGGCAGGCCGTAGGGGGAAGGACCGAGAAACTCAAGTTTGGCCACCATGGAATCAACCAGCCGGTGAAGAACTGCGAAAGCGGCCGGGTTGAGATCACCTCCCAGAACCACGGCTTCGTCGTCGTTCCCGAGTCCCTCCCGGCTGGGCAGGATTCGATCCAGAACAACCTCAACGACTGCACCTCCGAAGGGCTGATGTACCCGAAACTTGCGGCCTTCAGCGTCCAACACCATCCCGAGGCGGCGCCGGGACCCCACGAGGCGGCCCACCTCTTCGACGAGTTCGTTGCCCTGATGGACAAGGGGGAAAATTCAACCATCCTGTTGGAAAAGGAGGATCGAACGTGATCCTGATCATCGATTTCGGATCCCAGTACAATCAGCTCATCGCCCGGCGCGTCCGGGAACACCATGTTTACTGCCAGATCGAGCCGCCGGAGATCGGCCTCGAAAAGATCCGGCAGCTCCGGCCCGAGGGGATCATCCTCTCCGGGGGGCCTGCCTCCATTTACGAGGCGCGGTCTCCGAGGGCGGACAAGGGGATCTTCGATCTGGGGGTTCCGGTCCTGGGGATTTGCTACGGCCTCCAGTTCATGGTGGATGCCCTGGGGGGCGAGGTGATCCGGTCCGCAAAGCGGGAGTACGGCTTCGCGGAACTCGCCGTGAAGAAAGCGGAGGGCCTCTTCGGGGGGGTGGAAAAGCGGACGCGCTGCTGGATGAGCCACGGCGACCAGATCGGCCGCATCCCGGCGGGATTCAGGATCACCGCTTCCACCGAGAACACCGAGGTGGCCGCCGCTGAGGACGCCAAGCGCCGCTTCTACGGCCTCCAGTTCCATCCTGAGGTCGTCCATACGGAGCAGGGCAAGCGTATCCTGGAGAATTTCCTCTTCGGCGTCTGCAGATGCGCCAAGAGCTGGACGATGAATGCCTTTGTCAAAGACGCCGTCGCCGAGATCCGCGCCACGGTCGGCGACAAACGGGTCGTCTTCGGCCTTTCCGGCGGGGTCGACTCCTCGGTCGCGGCGGTCCTCCTCCACAGGGCGATCGGCCGCCAGCTCACTTGCGTCTTCGTGGACAACGGTCTGCTGCGTCTGGGCGAGGCCGAGAAGGTCCGGGCCCTCTTCGCCAACCACCTCAAGATGAACGTCCGCTTCGCCCGGGCCCAGAAGGTCTTCCTCGGACGCCTCAAAGGGGTCACGGATCCGGAACGGAAGCGCAAGATCATCGGCCGGACCTTCATCGAGGTCTTCGAAAAGGAGGCCAAGAAGATCAAGGGAGCGGTGTTCCTCGGCCAGGGGACCCTCTACCCGGACCTGATCGAATCACGGTCGGCCTTTGGCGGCCCCACCGCCGTGATCAAGTCCCACCACAACGTGGGCGGTCTCCCCAAGCGGATGAAGCTCAAGCTTGTCGAGCCCCTGAAGCATCTCTTCAAGGACGAGGTGCGGCTCCTGGGAAAGGAACTCGGCCTTTCCGACGACGTCATCTGGCGCCAGCCGTTCCCGGGACCGGGCCTGGCCGTCAGGATCGTGGGCGAGGTCACGGCGAAGCGGCTTGATATCCTCAAGAACGCCGACGCGGTCTTGCTGGAGGAGATCCGGGCGGGGAACTACTACCGGAAACTCTGGCAGTCCTTCGCGGTCCTGTTGCCGATCAAGAGCGTCGGGATCATGGGGGATCAGCGGACCTACGAATACATCATCGCCGTCCGGGCGGTGACCAGCGAGGACGCCATGACGGCGGACTGGGCGCGGCTTCCCCACGACCTTCTCAGCCGCGTGTCCAACCGGATCATCAACGAGGTGCGGGGCGTGAACCGTGTCGTCTACGACATC
>CAYOGU010000330.1:0-3949 GCA_964403345.1 uncultured Syntrophus sp.
CTCCTGTCCGAGGAGTGGGGCGGACAGACGATCTTCTGCGAGGTCTCGGCGAAGAAGAAGCTGGGGATCGAGGAATTGCTCGAGATGATCCTCCTGCAGGCCGACATGATGGAGCTCAAGGCCGATCCCGACCTGCCTGCCCGCGGCGTGATCATCGAGGCGAAGTTGGATCGGGGCCGGGGGCCTGTGGCAACCGTCCTGATCCAGGAGGGAACGCTCCGCGAAGGGGACGCCTTTGTCTCCAAGACCGAATTCGGCCGGGTCCGGGCGATGATCGACGATCAGGGCCGCCGGATCGCCGAGGCCGGTCCTGCCATGCCGGTGGAAGTGATCGGATTCTCGCGCGTTCCACAGGTGAGCACGGAGTTCGTCTGCGTCGAGGACGAGAAGAAGGCCCGGAGCATCGGCGAGTACTGGATCCGGAAGGAACGGGAGCGCGAACGCTCGGCCACCTCGAAGATCACCCTTGAGCAACTCTACCAGAAGATGAAAGAGGGGGTCAAGGAGCTCAACGTCATCATCAGGGCCGACGTCCAGGGTTCCATCGAGGCCCTGATCGACGCCTTGGTCAAGCTTTCCACCGAGGACATCAAGCTCAAGATCATCCACAGCTCCACCGGGACGATCACCGAGACTGACGTGATGCTTGCCTCCGCCTCCAACGCCGTCATCATCGGCTTCAATGTCCGGCCGGATGCCCGGGTGGTGGAGATGGCCGAACAGGAAGGCGTGGACATCAAGCTCTACGACATCATCTACAATGTGATCGCCGACGTGAAAGCCGCCATGGAGGGACTCCTGGAACCTGTCTTCAAGGAGGTCGTCCAGGGTCGTGCCGAGGTCCGCGAGCTCTTCCGGGTCCCAAAGGTGGGGACGATCGCCGGGAGCTACGTGACGGACGGCAAGGTCACCCGGACCGGGGGGGTTCGTCTCCTGCGGGACGGTGTCGTGGTCTACGAGGGAAAGATCGGGTCCCTCAGGAGATTCAAGGATGACGCCAGGGAGGTCCTCGCCGGTTTCGAGTGCGGGATCAGCATCGAGGGGTTCAACGACATCCATACGGGGGACGTCATCGAGGCGTACGTGAAGGAACAGATCGAGAGGAAACTCTAGGGTCGGTCCATGGTCGTCGGTACGGGGCTCATCGATCTGCTGATTCCCGAATGCGGCTCCCTGAAGGAGAAGCGGAGCGTCCTGAGCCGGATCATCCGGCGGACGCAGAACGAATTTAACTGTTCCATCGCAGAAGTCGGCGACAACGACATCTGGAGGCGGGCCCGGATCGGTTTTTGCGTGGTGGGCAACGACAAGGCTTATATCAACGCCAAAATGGACCATATCCTGCAGTTCGTCGAGCGGCTCGATCTCGCCCAGGTCCTACGGAGCCGGATCGAAATCATGAGCTTCGACGATCTGATGGAGGGACCGGTCGAGGAGGGAAAGTACGACTGAACTCCTTTTCAGGGTTAGAAGGTTTGGATCGTTAGGCTAGGAAGAGCAAGGTTTGGATTATGGGAAGTTTTAAGCGGGCGGACCGCGTAGCGGACCGGATCAAGGAGGAAATCGCTGATCTCCTCCTCAGGCAGGTCCGGGACCCCCGGATCGGTTCCGTGACGATTACCGGTGCGAAGGTCAGCGACGATCTGAGATCGGCTCGGGTCTATTTCGTCGAATTGGGAAAGGACACCTGCAGCGACGAGGTGCAGACAGGTCTTCGAAAGGCAACGGGGTTTCTTCGCCGGGAACTGGGCCGCCGGCTCCAGCTCCGGCATGTCCCCGAGCTCTTTTTCACCTATGACCCCTCCTTCGCCTACGGGAGCCGTATCGACACCCTGCTCATGGAGATCAGCCGGGAAGAGGAGGCGAATGCTCCAACGGATTAGCGAATTGATCGGACAGCATCAAACCTTCCTGATCACAGCCCATGAGAAGCTCGACGGGGACGCCCTCGGGTCGGAACTGGCCCTCGAGCATATGCTCAGAGCGATGGGGAAGGGGACGACCGTCTACAACCAGGACCCGACGCCGGAGAACTACCGCTTCCTGCCGGGAAGCGACCGGATTGTCCATGAGTTGCCTCCTCCTGAAACCTTCGACGCCGCCTTCATCCTGGACTGCAGCGAACTGGAACGTGTCGGGGATCAGGCCGCCCGGATCGGGACGGTGCGCCATCTCGTCAACATCGACCATCACGTCTCCAATGGGACGTTCTGCGAGAACGCCCTGATCGATTCGCAGGCAAGCTCCACGGGCGAATTGATTTGCCGGCTTGCCCGGCAGACGGGATTTTCGGTGACTCCGGAAATGGCGATCAACCTCTATACGGCCATCCTGACCGATACAGGGGGGTTCCGTTATGGGAACACCCGGCCTGCTGCCCTCCAGGCTGCAGCGGATCTGGTGGCTGCCGGAGCCGACCCCCAGTGGATCTCGGAGAACGTGTACGAGGCCAACCCGCCCGCCAAGATCCGCCTCCTCGCCGAGGTTCTCCCCACGCTGAGCCTCGAGATGGGCGGACGGGTCGGATCGCTCACGGTGATGCAGCAGTCTCTGTCCGCCGCCGGGGCTCTCCCGGAACACACGGAGGGCTTTGTCGATCTGCCGAGGACCATCCGGGGGGTGGAGATCGCCATCCTCTACTCGGAAATGTCGGACGGGCGCTTCAAACTGAGCTTCCGTTCCAAGGGGAGCGTCAATGTGGAGCGCGTGGCACGTGCCTTCGGAGGGGGCGGGCACATCAATGCGGCCGCTTGCCGGATAGAGGGAAAGCTCCCGGAGATCCGCCGGCGGGTGCTCGATGCGATCGGGGCGTCCGAAGCGTGATGAACGGGGTGGTGGTGATCGACAAACCGTCGGGCCGGACGTCCCGGGACGTGGTCGAAGAGGTCAAGAGGGTCCTCGGCGTCAAGAAGGCAGGTCATACCGGAACTCTCGACCCGATGGCGACGGGCGTTCTGCCGGTTTGTCTGGGCGAGGCGACGAAACTGGTCCAGTTTCTCGCTCTGGACGATAAGGAGTACCGCGCCACGCTCCTTCTGGGGGTGCGGACCGACACCCTGGACACCCAGGGGGCCATCCTGGAAAAGCGGGAGCCCCGGGTGGGACGGGAACAGGTCGAGGAAGCCCTGCGATCGCTGACGGGGAGGCGGGAACAGATCCCCCCCCTCTTCTCGGCGGTGAAGTTCAGGGGAAGACCCCTCTACGACTGGACACGGCGGGGAATTGAGGTCGAGCAGCTGCCGCGGGAGGTGGAGGTCTTCAGCGTCCGGATCGTCGAGGTAAGGATGCCCGAGGTGACCTTCACACTTTCCTGTTCCAAGGGCACCTACATCCGCTCCCTCTGCGCGGAGGTCGGGGAGATGCTCGGCTGCGGGGGATGCATGTCCGCCCTGCGCAGGACGCGCAGCGGCGCCTTTCGGGAGGAGGCCGCCCTGACGATGGAAGGGTTGGCGGAGGCCCGGGAGCAGGGGTCGTTTCGGGCGCATTGGACGCCGCTGGCGGAGATGCTGCCGGACCTGGCCGTCATCGAGGTGGACCCGCCGCTGGCGGATCGGCTGAGGAACGGTTATCAACCCGAGGCCGAGGCCCTCAGGGGGTATCATATTCCTTTTCTTGCAGCGGGAGATGTGGTAAAGTTCTGCCTCTATGACAAGCACTTGGTGGCCGTTGCCCGAATGCTTTGCGCATCGGAGGAACTGGCGAGTTGGGGGGATCGGCAACAGGCGGCCCGGATATTGCGGGTATTTAACGACTGAGGCGGAATGCCTTGCGAATTGTTTGACTTAAGGGAGGATGAGCGCAGTGTTAGATGTGGAGAAGAGAAAGGGAATCATCGGCAGCTACCAGTTACACGAGAAGGATACGGGATCGCCGGAGGTCCAGATTGCTCTCCTGAGCGCCCGGATCGAATATCTGACGGAGCATTTCAAGACCCACAAGAAGGATCATC
>CAYOGU010000331.1:0-3911 GCA_964403345.1 uncultured Syntrophus sp.
TCCATGGCGGCCTGCAGGGCGCAGATCGGGTCGATCTCGACGATGTAGACGCGCGCCCCGAAGCCCCTCATGGACTGGGCGCAGCCCTTGCCCACGTCGCCGTAGCCGCAGATGACCACGGCCTTTCCCGCGACCATGATGTCGGTCGCCCGCTTGATCCCGTCGGCCAGCGATTCGCGGCAGCCGTAGAGGTTGTCGAACTTGGACTTGGTCACGGAATCGTTCACGTTGATCGCCGGAAAGAGCAGCTCGCCCTTTTTGGCCATCTGGTAGAGGCGATGGACCCCCGTGGTGGTCTCCTCCGAGACCCCCCGGATCCGCGAGGCGACCTTCCGCCAGTGATCGGGAGACCGTTTCAGGCCACGGGCCAGCCGCTCCCGGATGATCTTCAGCTCCTTGTTGTCGCAGGGTTTCTTCAGGATGGACGGGTTCTTCTCCACCCGGACGCCCTCGTGGACGAAAAGCGTCGCGTCCCCTCCGTCGTCCACGATGAGGTCCGGTCCGGTTCCGTCCGGCCAGGTCAGGGCCTGCTCGGTGCACCACCAGTACTCCTCCAGGGATTCCCCCTTCCAGGCGAAGACCGCGGCCGATTTCGCCTTGACGACGGCCGCCGCGGCATGATCCTGCGTCGAGAAGATGTTGCAGGACGCCCAGCGCAGGTCCGCGCCCAGCTCCTTGAGGGTCTCGATCAGCATGGCCGTCTGGATGGTCATGTGGAGGCTGCCGGTGATCCGCAGCCCCTTCAGGGGCTTCCTGGGGCCGTACTTCTCGCGCAGGGCCATCAGCCCCGGCATCTCGATCTCGGAAAGCCGCATCTCCTCCCGTCCCCATGCGGCCAGGGAGGGGTCGGCGATCTTGTATTTCATGCTTCTGTCCACGTCGAGGAATCTCATGGCTTTCTCTCCTTGTCCTTTCTGTCCGTTCGTGAATTCATGCGTCCGGCCGCCGCGATGGCCCGCCCGCCTCCGGACCGGCCTTCCCGCGCTATGCCCGGATGGATCTGTTCCCGCCCGCCGCCAGCGGGTCCTTGGGCGTCACGATCCCCGCCGAGATGATCAGGGTAAAGGCCTCCTCCACCGTCATGGCCACCTCGATCAGCTCCCCCCGGGGGACCATGACGAAGACCCCGGTCGTGGGCGTCAGGGCGCAGGGGATGTAAACCCCGACGCACCCCCCCTCCCGGCCCAGGCTTTTCTGGATCTCCCCGTTCGGCGTCCCCGTGATGAAGCCGATGCTGTAGACCCCGCGCCGGGGATACTCCACGATGACGACCTTCTTGAAGCTCTCCGCCCGGTCCATGAAGAGGTTGTCGGCGATCTTCTTGATGGCCTGGTAGATGCTGCGGACGATGGGGATCTTGCCCACGAGCCCCTCGCCGTAGACGACCAGGCGGCGGCCGAAATAGCTCGTGGTAACGAGCCCGCAGATGAAGATGAGCAGGACCGTCACGATGACCCCCAGCCCGGGGATATGGCGGTTGAACAGGGTGTCCGGCTGGTAGGCCAGCGGGATGATCCCCAGGAGGCTGTCCATGATGTCGATGATGAAAAAGAGGATGTAGATCGTCAGCCCCGCCGGCACGACCACCGCCAGGCCGGTCAGGAATATCCTCTGGAGCTTTTTCTTCAACGTCACCGTGCCCAATCCCCCACCTAGTGAAAACGACCCGTCAAATAGCAGAAAAGAGAAATATTTTCAAAGGCTATTTAATAAAAGAGGGCGGGATACCCCGCCCCCTGCCCGACCCTTTGCCCTTCCCTGGTTGAAACGGCCCTAGGCCCCCTTGTGCTTGATGCGGTTCTTGGAGTCCAGGAGCACGCACTTGGGGACCCATCCCGCCGCCTCCTTGTCCTCGACCGCGACGTAACTGGCAATGATGATCACGTCCCCCCGCGAGGCCTTCCGGGCCGCCGCCCCGTTCAGGCAGATGGTCCCGGAATCCCGGACGCCCTTGATGACGTAGGTGTGGAACCTCTCGCCGTTCGAGACGTTGTAGATGTCCACCTGCTCGTAGGGATAGAGATTCGCCGCCTCCATCAGCCCCTCGTCGATGGAGATGCTCCCCTCGTAGTGGAGATCCGCATCGGTGACGACGGCGCGGTGAAGTTTGGATTTAAGCATGAAACGCTGCATGGTCAATGACCTCCTGTATTGGAAGCTTTCTGACCGATGTCCAGGGGTTCGCCGAAAACATGGTTGTCGATCAGTCTGGTCTTTCCGACCCAGACCGCAAGGGCCAGGACCGACCGCTCCCCGATGACCGGGGCGTCGTCCATGGTCGCCGCGTCGCAGATCTGGGCATAATCGATTTTCACATGGGGATGGCGCTCGATGGTCTCCCGCACCCGGCGGAGGATGACCCGGCTGTCCCGCTCCCCTTTTTCGTACATCCCCTTGGCCTCCATGAGGGACCGGCTCAGGCCGAGGGCCGATTCCAGCTCCTCCCCGCGGAGGTAGACGTTCCTGGAGCTCATGGCCAGGCCGCTGGGCTCCCGCGTGATGGGCGCGCCGACGATCTCGATCCCCATGTCCAGGTCCCGGACCATCCGGCAGATGGTCACGTACTGCTGGTAATCCTTCTTGCCGAAGATCGCCACGTGGGGCTTGACGATATGGAACAGCTTGGTGCAGACCGTCGTCACCCCCCGGAAGAAATGGGGCCTGGACCGGCCGCAGAGGTTTTTCGTCGTCTCCATGACGCTGACGTAGGTCTGGTAGCCCTCGGGATACATCCGGGCGCTGTCCGGGCGGAAGATGGCGTCCACGCCGACCCCCTCGGCCATTTTCCGGTCCCTTTCGAAGTCCCTGGGATAGGCCTCGAAGTCCTCCGTGGGGGCGAACTGCGTGGGGTTGACGTAGAGGCTCACCGCCAGGTAGTCGCCCCGCGTCCGTCCGATCCGCATGAGGTCGAGATGGCCCTCGTGAAAATACCCCATGGTCGGGACCAGGGCGATGGTTTTGCCCTGACGCCTCAGGGAATCGGCAACGCCCTGCATTTCCTCAATGGAATCGATGATCTTCAAACCATGCCCTCCGGCACAAAAAAAAGGCCCCGCGTCAAAGACGAGAGGCCTTGTCATTTTGCAGACTACAAAAAAAGTGCTGACTTCAGATACCTTCCGTCTCAGTCCGAATCCGGATCCAAGCGTGCTACTTCCCTACCAGAGGGAAATCCATTTGTCAAGGATTTTCCGCGCGTCGCACGCGGCGGCCAGTTCCCCTGCCAGCCGGCCGAATTCGTCGGCGCCGAGGGTCTCCGCCCTCCTGACGCCGTCGATCCCGGCCCGGCCGAAGGCCCCCTCCAGCACGTCCGGGGCAAACCCGGCGGCCAGGAGGTTGTTCGCCAGGGTCTTCCGGCGCCGGGCAAAGGCGGCCCGGACCGTGGCGACGAATACCCCCTCGTCGTCCCTGGTTTCCGGGGCCTCCGGGGCTTCCGGCACGGCGCCCCCCTCCCCCTCCTTCACGGCGATCCTCAGCACCGCCGAGACCACCTCGGGCCGGGGGTGGAAACAGGCCGGGGGAACCGTGATCTCCCGGGTCGTTTCGGCGTAGCGGGCCAGGATGACCGACGGGATGCCGTAATCCCTGCCCCCGGGCGGGGCCATGAACCGGTCCGCCAGTTCCTTCTGGAACATCAGGACCATCAGGGAGATGGACCGCCGGTACCTGAGCAGGCGAAAGAGGATCTGCGAGGAGAGGTAGTAGGGCAGGTTGCCCACGACCTTGATCCTGCCGGAGGCCGCGGCGGACGCAAAATCGTACTTCAGGACGTCCCCCTCGACGATCTCCACCTTTTCGCGGCCGGAAAACTTCTCCCTCAGCAGGCCCGCCAGGCGCGCGTCGATTTCCAGGGCGACCACCCTGCCCGCCCCCTTCTCCTGCTCCTCCGTCAGATACCCGAGGCCCGCCCC
>CAYOGU010000332.1:0-3862 GCA_964403345.1 uncultured Syntrophus sp.
TCACGTCGAGGCAGGGGGCGTCGACCCCGAGCTCCGCCGCGACGGTGGCCGCCTCCACGGGCGTGGTGTGCGCGGGGGTGCAGGAGCCGGAAACCACCATCCCGATGTCGGCAGGGCCGAGCCCCGCCCGGTCCAGGGCCATCCGGGCCGCGGCCGCGGCGGTCTGGGCGTTCGTGTAGAGGCTCGCCTCGTGGGCCGCCCGGGGATCCCGGTTCTTCGTCCGGCGGATGTAGTCCAAAGGCAGGACGGTCCGCCGCTCGCGGATCCCCACCCGCTCCAGGATCCAGGCCTCGTCGGTTCCGATCTCCAGTTCCTCGAGGAACCGGTTCGTGATGACGTTCTCCGGATGGAAATGCCCGATGCCGTGAAGGTAGAGCATCATATCAACTCCCGGCCGATGATCATGTTCTGGACCTCCCGGACTCCCTCGTAGATGTCGATGATCTGGGCGTCCCGGAGGAGTTTGGAGATTTCGAATTCGGCCATGAAGCCGTAGCCGCCGTGGAGGTGGAGCCCCTCGGCGGAGCAGAAGAGGGCCGCCTCCGCGGCGAGGTTCTTGGCCAGGGAGGCGTAGACGCCCCGGTCGGGGGCCCCCTCCTGGACCAGGAAGGCTGCCTTCATGAGGGCCATCTCGGCCAGTTCGGTCTTCTTCCACATGGCGACCAGGGCCTCCCGGGCCACGGGCATGTCACAGATCCGCTGACCGAACTGGCGCCGCTCCCGCGTGTAGGCCAGCGTCAGATCCAAGGCCCGCCGGGCGATCCCCACGCCGATCGCGGCCACCATGGGTCGGGCGTAGTCCAGGACATCGGTCAGGTACTGGAAGCCCAACCGCCGGTCGCCGATGATCTGGCTGTCCTCGATGACCACATCCTCAAAGGTGACGCTCGCCGTGTTGGAAAGACGTTGGCCGAGCTTGTCCTCGGGCTTGCCCGTCACGATCCTGCCCCCGCAGGGGAGGGGGATCTCGCGGCAGGCCTGCGACCCCGTCTCCGCCGCTTCCGGCTCAACCGCCAGGGCCGGAACGACGACGCAGGCGATGAAAGGGGAAGAGGTCTTTCCGACCTTGGTGAAGACGGTGAACTGGGAAGCGAAGGAGGCATTGGTGATAAAGCATTTCGATCCGTTCAGGAGGTACTTGCCGTTCTTTCCCTTCTGCATAAGGGTCGTCATGCCGCTGTTGTCGGAACCGGCATTGGGCTCCGTCAGGCAGAAGGAGGCCAGAAGCGGTCGCTCCACGAAGGGTCCCAGAAAAGCCTGTTGCTGGGCCTCGGTGCCGTGCATGGCGATCACGGCGTTGGCCAGGTCGTTGCACATGGCCGACGTGGCGATGCCGCTGTCCCCATAGGCTAACTCCCGGATGATCAGGGCCGTCGAAATCAGGTCAAGCGAGTAGCCTTTGACCGACTCGGGGATGGAGAGATTCAGGATCCCCTGGTCCCAGGCCTTGCGGATGATGTCGAAAGGAAAGGCGTGCCCCCTCTCCAGGGACATGCTGACAGGGATGATGTCGCGGCCCACGAAGCGCCGCACCATGTTGAGGTATTCCTTCTGTTCTCCGGTCAGGTTGAAATCCATCTTTTTCCTCCTATCGACACTCCTCTGGTCACATCGCCGCTCTTTCGACGGGGGAAGCGAAGGCCTTCTCGGCCGACAGGAGGCTCGTCACGGAGGTGCAGGCAACGCCGATCGTCCGGAAGAATTCCCGAAGCGGCCGGCCCGGCCCGATCTCCCAGACGGCCCCAGAATCGGTAGCAAGTGCCGCCATGTTCTTTCTCCACTGGACGGTGTGGCTGATCTGGAGAACCAGCCCCATCCGGATCTGATCGCCGTCCTCAGGGTGGAAGCCGCCCCGATAGTTCGATGTCACCCGGGAGGCCCGGACAGGATCGAGATCGCCGCTCAGTTCCCTCAGGACCTCGGCGAACGGCTGCTGGATCGGTTCCAGAAAACGGCTGTGGAAGGGGGCGCTCACGTTGAGCCTCACGAACCGGAGGGCCGGACGGTCGACCAACGCGGCCTTCAGACGGTCCTCCGCCTCGGCGACGGCCCCTGCTTCGCCGCTCAAGACGATCTGCTGGGTGGAATTGACATTGGCCACATCGACCCCCAGGCCGACGATGACATCGCTGATCAGTTCCGGATCCAGATCGTCCGCGATGATGGCTGTCATCGCCCCCACCCCCGGAGGCACCGCTCCCTGCATCAGACGTCCCCGCCTCTGAACGATCCTCAGGCCCGCCGCGAAGGGAAGCGCCCCGGCGGCAACGAGGGCCGTGAATTCCCCGAGGCTGTGCCCGCCGAAACGGGACGGTTCGAAACCGTACCGGGCGACAAGCCCCCTCAGCATGGCGATCTCCGTGGTCAGGACGCAGGGCTGGGTGTATTCCGTCAGGTTGAGGCGCTCGTCCTCACCGAAACAGACCGCGGCCACATCCCAGCCGAGAAGATCCGCGGCTTCCTCGTAAGTCCGACGGCTTTCAGGGATCTCTTCGAAGAAATCCCGGCCCATCCCCTGCCGCTGGCAACCCTGGCCAGGAAAGACTGCGGCATTCACCATCTCGCCCATGGCGTTTCTGTTCCCCTCCTTGTCTCGCAGGCGGCAGGCCCCGCCCCGTCGTTCCCTTTCGAGCATCAATCATGCCACAGCGGCTGGTTTCCCGCGTGATTCAACGAAAGGAGCGCCATGTCGGCTAGTTGAACGGAAGGAGCCGGACAACGGAACAGCCCCCTTCGGCCGCGATGCGCTTCAGGGGTGCGTAGAACCCAGCCGCCAGTGCGAAGTATCCTACGCAGGGGCGGGACCACTCCTTGACTTCCCACTCTGGATTACGGTATGAAATTAAAATGGAAATTTTCATGCTGATGGCGGTGGGCATCACGGTGTCCGTCGCCCTGATGATCAACACCAAACGCGAACCGCTCCACATCTCTTTCGCCGCCCTCTGCGTAGCCATCACCTTCCACCGGAGCGGGATCCTCTTCAACCAGTTCTTTCATCAGGACGCCTGGCTCCTCATCGAGCGACTCGGGCTCCTGACCCTCCCGCCGCTGGCGATCAGCTTCAGCCGCGAGCTCTACCGGGGGCAGCGTCTGATTCGGCAGCGGGATATCCAGACCACGGCCATCTTCAGCGCATGCCTGGCGGTTCTGCTCTTTACCCCCCTCGGAGGTTGGCAGCATCTCGGAAGTTTTCTCTACCTCTATACGGATGCGGTGCTCCTGGTGTGCTACCTTTCCCTGATCGTCTACGCCAAGCAGCGGGCGTCCGGCATGGAAAAGAAACGGATCGTCTACCTCATCATCGCCTGCACGGCTGCGATCGCGACCTATACCGTCCAACCGCTTTTCAACCTGATCCTCGCGGGCCTGCTCTACTTCGTCATGATCCTGATCACCCACCCCCATTTGACGGAACTCCACGACCTGATGATCCGCGCCATGGTAATCCTGATCGTCACGCTCTTCGCCACGGTCATCTTCTACCTGGTCACCGGCTTCTTCGGACCGGGCCCGGGGCCGCCCTTTACGCTCGTTTTCATGGTCTCCTTCGTCATCATGATCGCCGTGGTGCCCTTCCAGGTCCTCCTGAAGCGGCTCCTCACCCGGGTGTATCCGGAGATCAAGGATGTCTTCACTTCGCCCTTCGACCTGGACGAGAAGCTCGAACGGGAAAAGGCCCTTCTCCTGGAGAAGATGGCCCCGGTCCTGGCCCACGAGATCCGCAATCCTCTCGGCTCCATCAAGGGGGCCGCACAAGTCCTGCGTTCGGAGGCAGAGAGCGCAGAGCAGCGGAACCTCCTGGACGTGATCACCGAGGAGGTGAACCGCCTCAACCGGGTGGTGACGAAGTTTCTCGATT
>CAYOGU010000333.1:0-3840 GCA_964403345.1 uncultured Syntrophus sp.
CGTGGATGACCGGTTCGTGGCCCTTCATCTTCAGCTGCCAGGCGACCGAGAGCCCCGCGGCGCCCCCGCCGATGACGGCGATCTTCCGGCCGGTGGCCGGGGCCGGCACCGGGGCCGCCGCCTCGAGGCTGGCCCTGCCGAGGAGCGCCGTATCGACCGCCGGGAGATCGGCCCTCTGGCGGGTGCAGCTCTGCATGCAGAGGTTGGGACACAGGTAGCCGCAGACCGTGGCCGGGAAGGGCGTATACTTGAGCGCCAGATCGACGGCCTCCTGCATCTTTCCCTTCCGGATCAGTTCCCACCGTTCCTGGACGGGGATTCCCGTCGGGCAGTGGGCCTGGCAGGGCGGGAGGTACTTTTCGTTCTCCCAGACCGGGACGAAGCGGCGCATCTCCCCGGTGGTGATCACTTCGACGGGGGTGCTCTTCTGGCCGCTCAGGTCACCGATCATCCCGCCCTTCCCCAATTCCAGGTCCCAGACCTCCTGACGGTAGCGTCCGATGTTGCGGTAGGGACCGCCGGTCTTTTCGTAAGGCTTCCGGGCAACCAGAATCTGCCAGGCGCTGCGTTCCTCGGTCAATTCTGCCAGGAGCTCGGTCCGGCCGATCGCCTCAAGGAACTCCTCCATGTGCACGGTGAGCCAGTGCCACTCGTCGTCGTTCGGGACGGTCAGCCGGGCGTCCTTTTCGCTATAGCCCTGGTGTGGCCCCCTGAAGAAGATCTTGCCCCCGACCATGCCCACGCACGGGCGGTACCCCAGAACGTTGTCCGATTTCTCCCCCCCGAAGCCGCAGACCACGGCCACGCCGCCGGCCATGAATTCGGCAAAGGAATCCCCCACGCTCTCCAGGACCCAGAGCTCCGGGGGATCGAAACGGGGGTTGTGTTTGGTCATCGTCATCCCCCGCGCCCCGATCTCGCCGGCGATAAAGATCTTCCCCTGGGCCATCGCGTTTCCCACGCCGTTGGTGGCGTTGCCGCGGACGGCGATCCGGGCGCCGGCGTTGAGCCAGCCCACGTCGTCGGAGGCAGGGCCCACCACGTCGATCCAGGTATTTGGGAATCCCATCGCCCCGACCCGCTGCCCCGAGGTCCCGAGAATCCGGACATGGATCGCCTCGTTGCCAGCCCGCCAGAGCCGGCCGCCGATCCCGTGCTGGCCCTGGGCGATGATCTCGATCCGCCGGTGGCCCTCGGCGACGGCCCGCTGGAGGCGCTCCTCGAGGATCCGGGAGTCGACACGGGCCCCCTTCTCGGAGCCCGGTATGATGATGGTCGGTTTACTGGACATGACAACTCCTTCTCATTATCAATCACCAAGAGCGTATCCCCGCTTATGGCCGGGGAACATCCTTGATATAAAAGATTCTCTTCTTCCTCCTACCGCAGTCTTGGGAACCGGGTTCCGCAAGCACGAATGGAGATTTTTTCCGGGCCCCGCCGCTCTTCTTCATATCACATGGCGGATCCCCAAGCGTTCCGCCGCGGCCCTGTCCGCGATCCCGACGGCGTCGGACATGCCGATCGGCAGCGACGTGGAGCGACCCAGCGGCGCCACGATCTTCTTGAGTTCCTGATCGAAACTCAGGACCGTCTCGACGAGCCGCTCGGCCACCTTCTCCGGATCGATGCGCCGGTAGAGGCGCGGATCCTGGGAAGTGATCCCCTTCGGGCACAGGCCGATGTTGCAGATGTTGCAGCGGTCCATTTCTGAGCCGAGACACCCGGCCGTCGCCTGCATGATGTACTTGCCCACCTGGACGCCGCTGGCCCCCAGCATGATGAGCGCGGCCGCGTTGGCCGCAAGGTTCCCGTTCTTGCCCACGCCACCGCCGGCAAAGATCGGGATCTCGTTCTGCTTGCCGATCTTTACGAGGTTCAGGTAGGCGTCCCGGACGATCCCCGCGATGGGATGGCCCATGTGGTCCATCGAGACATTGTAGGCCGCTCCCGTCCCGCCGTCCTCGCCGTCCATGGCCAAGGCCGAGGCGTAGGGGTTGCGGGTCAGGTTGTTCAGGACCGCCAGGGCCGTCGAGGTCGCCGAAATCTTCGGGTAGACCGGGACACGGAAACCCCAGGCCATCGACATGGACTGGATCATCTTGGCGACCGCCTCCTCGATGGAGTACTTCGTCTGGTGGGTCGGCGGGCTCGGGAGGTTGACCCCCTGCGGGACCCCGCGGATCGCAGCGATGAGCTTATTCACCTTGTACCACATCAGCAGCCCCCCGTCGCCGGGCTTGGCCCCCTGGCCGTACTTGATCTCGATGGCGCAGGGGTCTTCCTTCATCTCGGGGAGGGCGTGGATGATCTCGTCCCATCCGAAATAGCCGCTGGCGATCTGGAGGATGATGTACTTCAGGAACCGCGACCGCAGGAGTCGGGGCGGACAGCCCCCCTCGCCGGTGGCGAAGCGGATCGGGATCCCCAACTCCTCGTTGAGGTAGGCGATCCCCATCTGGAGCCCCTCCCACATGGTGGGGGAGAGGGCCCCGAAGGACATGGACCCCAGGATGAGCGGGTAGATCTCCCGGACCGGCGGGACCCACCCCCCCTCGCGGTTGACCCGGAGGGCCTCCTCCGGGGGGAGGATCCGGCCCAGGAGGGTCCGGAGCTCGAACTCGTGACGGCCGGCGTCCAGGGCCGGGTCCGTCAGCATGGAGATGCGGACGAACTTGATCTGGTCCAGGACGTTCGGTCCGGGCATGTTGCGGCGGCCGCCGCGCCGCCGGGGGATGCCCCCCTGGTTGATGTGGAACCGGAGCTTGTCCGGCTCGTCATTGTGGACCGGCAGGATCGCGTGGTTGGGACAGACCATGTCGCACATCCCGCATCCGATGCAGGCGTGGGCCACGTCGGTCCGCTGGCGAATCCCGTGGTAGACGCCGAAGACGTTCCCCGGCTTCTCCACCAGCCCCATCGGGACCTGGAGGACCCGCTTGCGATGAACACCCAGTTCGATCGCCTGCACCGGGCAAACCGCCGTACAGCGGCCGCAGAGGGTGCAGGTTTCCTTGCTCCAGAGGACCTGCCAGGGCAGGTCCTTCGTGCTTAGTGTAGACGGCTTAAGCTGTCCATCTGGCTCCATCGCCCCACCTCCTGACGTTCAGGTCCAACGAAGACCGTGTCGTATTTCATCGGTTGAAAGTCCTGGCTCTTGTCGCGAGCCGGAATCGCCGCGTCGAGTCCGCACATCTCCGAAGAGAAGGCAAACATCCCGGGGTTGCCGCCGACCACACCGGGGCGGAGTTTCTTGCTGTCCTGAAGCATGAACAAGGTCTTGTCCGGCAGGCACCCCATGACGCAGTTCGGCCCGTCGACGATGAGCGGCCGGCAGCTCTGCTTGAGCATCCGGAGCCAGGGACCGTTCGGGTGGACGGCCAGCTCCTCGTCCTTGAGGGGCGTGATGATGTGCTTGTAGGTCTCCAGGTCCAGATTCAGGTGCTTGAGCGTGTAGTGGAGGATATGGGTGAAGACCTCCGAGTCGGACTGGTAGCCGATGTAGCCCGGGTCCCTGCGCGACATAAGGAACTCCCGGATCGGCACGAAAGCCGTGTTCTCGCCGTTGGTCATCGTGGCCATCCCCTGGATGAAGAAGGGATGGCAGGCGTAGATGTCGATCGAGTAGTTCGTGTTCTGCCGGCCCTGGGCCAAGATCGTCCGGGCCTGGAGCTCCTTGCGGTTCAGCCCCAGGTAGTCCGCCACAGTCATGGGGTCGCCGACCTCCTTGATCATGATCACATCCGGCCAGAAGCTGAAGACCATCATGGAGCCGTCTTTCTCCCCCATCTCCCGGAGGTGGAGTCGGCACATCATCAGGCGGTGCTGGACCTCCTCTTC
>CAYOGU010000334.1:0-3816 GCA_964403345.1 uncultured Syntrophus sp.
AGCAATCCTGCACCCTCTCCCCGGAGAAGAAGGGCAAGAAACGGTTCCGGGTCCGGGTCGACGAACGCCTCTGCCGGGGCGAGGCCTGCGGCTGCAACCGCCTCTGCACGCGGATCTTCCGCTGCCCGGGGCTGTTGTGGGACCGCCAGGCCGCCAAGGCCAGGGTCGACGAGGTGATCTGCGCCGGATGCGGGGTCTGCTCCGGGATCTGCCCGGCCGGCGCGATCGGGTGCGAGGAGGCGGCCGAGGCATGAAGACGCTGATGAACGATCCGTACAGCATCGTGATCACCGGGGTGGGGGGCCAGGGAACGTCATGGCCTCGCGGGTCCTGTCGAACATGCTGGTCCGCCGGGGCTTCAAGGTAACGATCGGGGAGACCTTCGGCATGTCCCAGCGGGGCGGATCGGTGATGAGCCATATCCGCGTCTCCGCCGCGGAGGTCTGGAGTCCCCAGATCCCCAGGGGCGGGGCGCACCTGATCGTGGCCATCGAGCCGATCGAGGCGATCCGGGTCCTGGCCGAATACGGCAACCCCGACGTCCGGGTCCTGGTGAACATGCGGCCGATCTACCCGGTGGGGGTGATCACCGGGGAGGCCGACTATCCCCCGCCGGAGCAGATCCGCGAGGCGGTCTCGGCCCTTTCGGCCGAGGCCCATTTCCTCGACGCGACGGCCGAGGCGATCGGCCTCGGGAACCCGATCCTGGGAAACATCGTCATGATCGGCGCCGTTGCGGCCCTGGGCGTCCTGCCTGTCGACCGGGGGCTGTTCGAGGAGGTGATCCGGGACGGGATGCCGGCCTCCCGGATCGAGGCCAACCTCCGAGCCTTCGACATCGGCGGGAAGGCCGCGAGGCTTTCGGCCCGTTGACCCGGCCCGCCGGCAGGGGGGTGCCGGTCGAAACGGCATGTTCTTGCCAGACTCAAGGGGGATTCCGCAGGGAATCCCCCGCCAACCGCTTTCAGGAGTGATAAAACCATGCAAAGTCCATACAAGGCGATCAAGGTGACGGAGGATGTCTGGTGGGTCGGGGCGATCGACTGGAACATCAGGGAATTTCACGGTTATCAGACGAAGCGGGGCAGCACCTACAACGCCTACCTCGTCATGGCGGACAAGATCACGCTCATCGACACGGTGAAGGCCCCCTTCCGTGAGGAGATGCTGGCGCGCATCGCCGACGTGGTCGATCCGTCCCGGATCGACTACATCGTCTCCGACCACTCGGAGATGGACCACTCGGGATGCCTTCCCGAGGTGATCGCGGCGGTGAAGCCCGAAAAGGTCTTTGCCTCCCAGACCGGGGCCAAGACGCTCCGTGAGCTCTTTCCCTCGGACTCCCTGGAGATCGCGGCCGTCCGGGACGGGGAGACCCTGAGCCTGGGCAACCGGACCCTCGTTTTCATGGAGACCCGGATGCTCCACTGGCCGGACAGCATGTTCGCCTACCTGAAGGAGGAGGAGCTCCTCTTCTCCCAGGACGCCTTCGGGATGCACCTGGCTTCCCTGGAGCGGTTCGACGATCAGGTCGATCCGGCGATCCTCGAGTACGAGGCGGCGACCTATTACGCGAACATCATCCTGCCCTACTCGCCGCTGGTCCTGAAGCTCCTGGAGCGGGTCGCCGCCGCGAAGCTTTCCTTCAAGATCGTCGCCCCGGACCACGGGCCGGTCTGGCGAAAGGACATCGGCGGGATCGTCGGCCTCTACGGGAAATGGGCCGCCCAGAAGCCCACGGCCAAGGCGGTCGTCGTCTACGCCACGATGTGGCACAGCACGGAAAAGATGGCCCGGGCCGTGAGCGAGGGGCTGGCCGCCGGCGGCCTCCAGGTCCGGTTCATGTCCATGGGCGAGGTGCACCGCAGCGAGGTGGTCTACGAGCTGCTCGGGGCGGGCGCCCTGGCGGTCGGTTCGTCGACCCTCAACAACAACCTGCTCCCTCAGATGGCGGACGTGCTGACCTACATCAAGGGACTCAAACCCAGAAACCTCGTGGGCGCGGCCTTCGGCTCCTACGGCTGGAGCGGCGAGGCCGTGGGGCAGATCGAGGCGATCCTTGGGGAGATGAAGGCGGAATCGGCCGGCGAGGGGATCCGCGTCAAGAACGTCCCCGATGCCGGGACGCTGGAGAAGTGTTACGGGCTCGGGATCAGGATGGCCGAGCAGGTCAAGGCCCGCCTGTAGGCAGGGCGGGGATTTTTGCCCAGGCGATTGGAGCCAAAATAAGGAGGTTGGGTATGAAGCGGTTCGTGTGCGGGGTGTGCGGATATGTCTACGACCCGGCCGAGGGCGATCCCGACGGGGGGATCAAGAAGGGCGTTGCCTTCAAGGACCTTCCCGAGGAGTGGGTCTGTCCGGTCTGCGGCGCGTCGAAGGACGAGTTTTCACCGGAGGAATAGCGGTCCGCGGGGGGCGATCCGGTCCCCGGAGCCGGGCCTGACGGGGCCATGGACGCGGGGTTTCTGCGGATCGCTTTTCGACGGGGCCGGGGAGGCGCCATGGGTGCGACGAAGGACGCGTTGGAGCAGGCCTACGCCGGTGAGGCCAAGGCCGCGCTCCGCCTGAAGGTGTATGCCGAGAAGGCCGACGAGGAGGGGTATCCGCAGATCGCCAAACTCTTCCGGGTGATCGCCCGCTCCGAGGAAATCCACGGGGCGAGGGCGCTCAGGGTCCTCAAGGAGATCAAGTCCACCGAGAAGAACCTGGAGGAGAGCTTCCGGTCGGAGGAAGGGGTCGCCCGGGTGGCCTACGCCGCCTTCGTCCGGGAGGCCGAGGCGGAGGGGAACCAGGGGGCGGTGCTCCATTTCGCCCAGAGCCGGGACGTGGAAGAGGGCCACGGGAAACTCTACAAGGAGGCGATGAACCACCTGATGGAGGGGCGCGAGACCTCCTATTACGTCTGCCGCGTCTGCGGCTACGTCGCCGACGGGGTCCTGCCGGAGACCTGCCCGGTCTGCGGCGCCCCTGCATCGCAATTCGACGCCTTCGACTGAGGGGCGCCGCTGAAACCGGCGGGCGGCACGAGGCAAAAAGGGCCGAGCGGCCGGCGGACCGAGGCCCGTGAGGCCGGGCCGGACCGGCCGGAAGGGGAATCGAGATGAGGGGAGTTCTGTTGCGCTGGCTGGTCTTGACGGCGGCGGTCCTGGCGGCCTCCTGGCTCCTGGACGGCATCCGCGTGAGCGGGGTCGTGCCCGCCCTCCTGGCCGCGGCCCTCCTGGGCATCCTGAACGCCTTCCTGCGTCCGGTGATCCTGCTGCTGACCCTCCCCATCAACCTGGTCACCCTGGGGCTCTTCACCTTCCTGATCAACGCCCTGATGCTGAAGATCGTCTCCGAGCTGATCGACGGTTTCTCGGTCCATGGCTTCTGGACCGCCGTGTTCGGCGCCCTGATCATCAGCGTCGTGAGCGGTCTTTTGAACCGCTTCGTCGGCGGGCGGGGAACCCTGGAGCGGGACGGCACCATCGATCTCAGGAAGCGGGGCGGGAGATGGGAGTGAACGACCTGACCCCGGCCATGCGCCAGTACGCGGAGGTCAAGGAGCGCTATCCGGACTGCATCCTCTTCTTCAGGATGGGCGACTTCTACGAGATGTTCTTCGAGGACGCCGTGACCGCCTCCCGAATCCTGGAGATCACCCTGACGTCCCGCAACAAGAACAGCCAGGACGCCATCCCCCTGTGCGGCGTCCCCTATCACGCGGCCGGGGCCTACATCGCCAAGCTGATCGCCGGGGGATTCAAGGTGGCCGTCTGCGAGCAGATGGAGGACCCCAAGCTCGCCAAGGGGGTCGTCCGGCGCGACGTCGTGCGG
>CAYOGU010000335.1:0-3813 GCA_964403345.1 uncultured Syntrophus sp.
GCGGCGGAAGTCCGGGCGTCACCAAGTTCACTTACGACAAGGCCGGACCGCTGGTGCGCGCTGAATTTCAGGAGGCGGGGGCCACCTTTGCCGTCACTTACGGATACCGGGACGATCAGGCGCGCAACCGGGTGACCTATCCCTCGGGATATGTTGTCCAGGAAGAGCGGGATGACGCCGGGCGCTTAACCGGCATCACCGGCCCGACCGCCCCGATCGCCACCAGGACCGGCGCAACCCCCCTGGCGAGGGGATAAATCTGGCTCAGATCGCCGAAGCGGTAAGATTGGAAAAGGAACCAGTAGTAGAGGTAGTGCAGAAGCGTCGAGATCCCGATGGCCCACCAGCTCGCGGGCCGGGGAACGGCCACATGGGGAATCATCAGCGCCCCCGCAATCGAGGTGATCAGGGCGATGGACGCGAGGACCATCAGCCGGTCTTCGGCGGTCTTGACCAAGGCGTTCCAGCCCGCATGGAGAAAGGCCGCCACAAGGACTAGGATGGCAATATCGATTCCCAAAGGATCCGTCCTCAATTCCCTTCGCAGGGATTACTTTTTCTTGGCGGGCACCTCTTTGGCTTTGGTCGCCGGATCGGCCTTGGTCGGTTTGGCGGACTGGGTCTGTTTTCCCATCTTCTCCCACATGTTCAGGGCCTTGTCGAGATCGGCGCCGCTCTCCGCGGCTGCGGGGGCCGCCTGCTTGGCCGCCGTCGCCGGGATTGCAGCGCTTTGGGCCTTCTGGGTCGCCGCCTCCTTGGACTGGGCCGCTGTCTGGGCAAAAATAGGGGAAGTACAGAAAAGCAAGGCCAGCAGAATAATCAAGCAGTCTCTCATCATGTCAGAATCTCCTTTTGTTATACAGCGAGATCATGGCGCTTTTTCATCAGGGCTGCCGTCAGCCTGGTCATTGCCCGGCCCCGAAATCGCTTCGGGGATGTGAAAGAGGGTTTACTTATCGAATCACAATCAACCATTTTATCCATGGCTTGTCAACCCTTTTGGGGGACAGCTTTTCATTTGACTCGGACCGTTGTTTCCGCTATACCCTAGGCGGATTTGAAGGCGCGGCCACGCCGCGCAAAGAGCTACGTTCTTTCATGAAGTTAGGTCATCTTCAGGCACACCTTGGAGGCGAAACATCATGAGAAAAACCTGCGAGAATTGGAAGCGCCATTTCCCGGACGGAAAATTCGGACCGCACCTCTTTGCCGAATTCGAAGCGCGGACCAAGGCAGTCTCCAGCGAGGTCTTCCGGGTTTCAAGAGCGGCGGATGCGGCGGCGGTCCTCATGGGGATCGTTGACGCCGCCAAGGCCAAGAAGGCCGTCGTCGTCGAGAGCCCCCTCCAGGAAGCAGCCGGCATCACGGCGGCCCTGCGCAGTCAAGGGATCGCCGTCTACACCGAACCGGATCAGATCGCGGCCCACGCCGATACGGCCGACATCGGCATCTCGGGAGTGGAATTCGGGATCGCCGAAACAGGGAGCCTCTTCCAGGACGGCTATGACATCGCGACCCGCCTGGTGACGATCCTCCCGCCTCTCCACGTGGTCTTCCTCCCCAGTTCGCATATCGTCCCCGGCATTGAAGAGGCCTTCGAGATCATTGCCCCGGGATTCGAGCGCGGCTACTGCGGCTTCATCACCGGCCCCAGCCGTACCGCCGATATCGAACGGGTCCTCACCATTGGCGTCCACGGCCCGAGCCGTTTCGCCATCATCGCAGTGGACGAGGAAATCCAAGGAGGTAACGCCTGATGGACGCCAAGACCAGAAACCTCCGGAAAGAGATATCGGACAAGCTGAAGGACGAAACCCTCCGCGGGGCCCTGGGCCGTTTCTCCGAGGTCTACCCCGCCGCACGAGCCAAGGCATACGAGAACGCTGGAGACATCGAGGCCCTCCGCGAGGCCGTCCGGCAGATGAAGATCGCCACCGTCGCGCAGATCGAAAAGGTCGCCGACCGCTTCGAGGCCGAGGCGACAAAGCGCGGGGCGAAGGTCTTCCGGGCCAACGACGGCGACGACCTCAAGGCCTACTTGGTGGCCCTCTGCAAGGAAAAGAAAGTCAAACGGATCGTCAAATCCAAGTCGATGGCCGCCGAGGAGATCCACTTGAACCCCCATCTGGAAGCCGCCGGGATCACCGCCACGGAGACTGACCTGGGCGAGTGGATCGTGGCCCTTGCCGGTCAGAAGCCCTCCCACATGGTGATGCCCGCCATCCACCTGAGCCGCTTCCAGGTGGCCGAGTATTTCTCGAAGGAGCTCAAGACCGAGATCCAGCCCGATATCGCCTTCATGGTCCAGGCGGCCCGCAAGGAGCTTCGTGAGAAGTTCCTCCGGGCGGACATGGGAATCTCCGGCGCCAACTTCGGGATCGCCGAGAACGGGGCCATCGGCCTGGTCACCAACGAGGGGAACGCCCGCATCGTGACGACCCTCCCCCGGATCCACGTGGCGATCGTCGGCTACGAGAAGCTGATCCCCACAGTCAAGGACGCGGCCAAGATCCTCAAGGTCCTGCCGCGCAACGCCACCGCCCAGCTCATGACCAGCTACATGACGATGATCTCCGGCCCCACGCCGGCCATGGTGAAGCGGAACGGCAAGTGGGTGGAGGAGGAGCGGGAGATGCACATCATCCTCCTGGACAACGGTCGGCTGAAGGCAGCCAAGGACGACAGGTTCAAGGAGATCTTCCAGTGCGTCCGCTGCGCTTCCTGCCTCAACGTCTGCCCGGTCTACACCTTGATCGGCGGCCATGTCTACGGCCACATCTACGCGGGCGGCATCGGGGCGATCCTCACGGCCTTTCTCCACGGGATGAAGGAATTCGAACAGTTCCACGAGCTCTGCATCGGCTGCCGCCGCTGCACGACGATTTGCCCGGGAAAGATCGACATCCCGGGCCTCATCGAAGAGCTCCGGATCCGCAAGGTCCAGGAGAAGGGCCTCCCCTTCCTGCTCAAACAGACCTTCGAGAATGTGATTGCCAACCGGAAGCTCTTCCATTCGCTGTTGAGGCTTGCGGCGGTCGGCCAGAAGCCCTTCCAGTCGGGGAACCTGATCCGCCATCTGCCGCTCTTCCTGGCAGGGATAGCCAAGGACCGGAGCCTCCCGGCGATCGCCGCGACCCCGTTTCGCGACCGGATCGGGAAGATCAAAAAGAAGATCGAAAAACCCGAGAAGCGGATTGCCTTCTTCTCCGGCTGCACGATCGACTTTGTCTTTCCGGAAACCGGGGAATCGGTCTTCAAGGTCCTCCAGGACCTGGGGATGGAGATGATCTTTCCCGAGGGTCAGAGCTGCTGCGGGAAGCCCGTGATCGCCCTGGGAGACGTAGAGACGACAAAAAAGATCGCGCGGGACAACATCAGGGCCCTGGAGGAGCAGAACCCCGACGTGATCGTCGCCGCCTGTCCGACCTGCACCGAATCGCTCCAGCACTACGCCGAGCTCCTCCACGACGATCCCGAATGGGGCCCGAAGGCCGAAGCCATGGCCAAGAAGGTCCGGGAGTTCTGCAGCTTCGTCGCCGAGGCGTACGGGAAGCGCGGCCGGCTGAAGAAGGAAAAGGGCGGACCGAAGGTGACCTTCCACGACTCCTGCCACATGAAGCGGGTCCTGGGGATCGACAAAGAGCCGCGGCAGCTTCTGGAGGCCGCAGGCTGCGAGCTCGTCGAGATGAAGGACGCAGACAAGTGCTGCGGGATGTCGGGGATCTTCGGGGTCAAGTACGCGGATCTCTCAATGCCGATCCTGGAGCAGAAGATCGCGAACATCCGGAAAACCGGCGCCCAGATCGCCGCCTG
>CAYOGU010000336.1:0-3775 GCA_964403345.1 uncultured Syntrophus sp.
CTCGGCGAACTCGGCATCGAAGATCTCCTGGAATCGGTTCTTGAAGCGGCCGTCGTAGACCTTGAGAATCGTGTTCTTCGTCGAAAGGTAGACCGGATACTTGCGCGCCAGACCGTAGGTGAAACAGGCGCGGGCAAATCCGGAGATCGATTCGTCGGTGTTGTACATCGCCAGAGCCGCGCCGGACCCGGAGGATTTATACACCTCCCTCTCGATGACCGGGCCGCCGCCCTCCGGGAAAAAAGAGAGCTTCAGCGTCCCCTTGCCGGGGAAGAGGAATTCGCTCGCCCGGTACAGGTCGCCGAAGGCGTGGCGGGCCACGATCACCGGCTTGTCCCAGTGGGGAATCAGGCGCGGCACGTTTCGGCAGATGATCGGCTCGCGGAAGATCGTCCCGTCGAGGATGTTCCGGATGGTCCCGTTCGGGGAAGGAAGCATCTTGGGCGACCCGTATTCCCTCATGCGGGCCTCATCGTGAGTGATCGTCGCGCACTTGATCCCGACGCCGTACCGCTTGATGGCCTCGGCAGCTTCGACGGTGACCCGATCGCCCGTGGCGTCGCGGTTCCGGATCCCGAGGTCGTAATATTTCAGATCGATCTCCAGATAGGGAAGAATGAGTTTTTCCTTGATCTTGGCCCAGAGGATCCGGGTCATTTCATCGCCGTCCATCTCGACGACGGGGTTCTTGACGTTGATCTTTTCCATGGTGGTTCGGCTGCTCCTACAAGATTGAGATTCGGGCTGGGGCCGCGTCCGGCCGACGCGGTCCCAGCCCGTAAAAAGTATTGTATATTATGTCCGCTGCGATGCCAATAAGCAAGTCTTTTACGGCCATGGGAACCCTTTTTCTCCCCCCGGCCAGGAAAGACCCGGGGAAAGTGAATTGAATTCCGTCCGCCCATGGGGTATAAAAGAGGCACCACAAAAAAAGAAGGAGACAGGTTATGGATCTGGGAATTGCCGGGAGAAAGGCCATCGTCGGCGGCGCGAGCGCCGGGCTTGGAAAGGGTTGCGCCATGGCGCTGGCCCGCGAGGGCGTTGAGGTCACCATCGTGGCCCGCACGGCCGCCAACATCGAGGCCGCAGCCGAGGAGATCCGCGCCGCGACCGGTTCCAACGTGACGCCGGTCGCCGCGGACATCACCACCGACGAAGGACGGGCGGCAGTGCTCAGGGCCTGCCCGGAACCCGACATCGTGGTGAACAACTCGGGGGGGCCCCCCTCCGGAAACTTCCGCGACTGGGACCGGGAAACCTGGATCAAGGCCCTCAACGGCAACATGCTGTCGGCCATCTTCATGATCAAGGACACGGTGGACGGGATGATCGCCCGCAAGTTCGGGCGAATCGTGAACATCACCTCGAGTGCGGTGAAGGCCCCGATCCCCATCCTCGGACTCTCGAACGGCGCCCGTTCGGGCCTGACCGGCTTCGTCGCCGGGGTCGCCCGCGAGGTGGCCAAGCACAACGTGACGATCAACAACCTTCTCCCGGGCGATTTCGACACGGAGCGCCACCAGTCCAATACCCGGGCCATGGCCAAGCTCCAGAACCGGACCTACGAGGAGGTGCGGGCCAGCCGGATGGCCCAGGTCGCCGCGGGCCGCTTCGGGACCCCCATCGAGTTCGGCCAGTACTGCGCCTACCTGTGCAGCGTCCAAGCCGGCTTTATCACCGGCCAGAACCTCCTGATCGACGGCGGGAAGTATCCCGGGACCTTCTAGCCGCCTGTGGCCGGGCCCTGTGCCGACCCCGTTACCACGAGTTTCCTCCTTGGGAAACAAGCGCCCCGCCGACATCGCGGCGGGGCGCTTTCATGGAGATCTCATCCTGGGAAAGCGTGTCCTTTCCGTTCTTGCCCCACGGATCCGGAAATCGACCGAGGGCCAACGAAAAAACGTGCACGGACCGCGGCGGGCCGCTTCCGGACGGCAGAGCCAATAGCGGCACCCGATCAATCGCTGCGCCGGTTGTTCCTTACTGTCCGTCGAGGCCGTACCGGACCATCTTCTTGCGCAACCCCTCGCGGCTCATTCCCAGGAGCCGAGCCACCTCGGACTTGTTGCCCTTCACGGCTTTCAGGGTGTTCTCGATAAGGCGCCGCTCCGCGTCCTTCATGGAAGGAATTTCATCCAGGTCCGCATCGCCCAACTCTCCGCGGAGGCTCTCCGAGAGATCGGCGGCCGTAATCGTCTCTTCTGTGGCCAGGGCCACGGCCCGCTCCATCTCGTTCTCCAGTTCACGGATGTTCCCGGGCCATCCGTACTGCTCCAGGAGGCGCATCGCCTCGGCCGAAAGCTTCAGTGGCCTGCAGCCCAGCTTCCGCACGGCCTGATCGAGGAAAAACTTGGCCAGGACCACGATGTCCCCCTTGCGCTCCCTGAGGGGGGGCACCTGCAGGTGAATCACGTTGAGGCGGTAGAAGAGGTCCTCCCGGAATGTGCCCTTGCGCACCGCCTCCCGGAGGTCGGTGTTCGTGGCGGCCACGATCCGGATGTCCACGGGCATGGGCTTGCGGCCCCCCACCTTGTCGATGAGCCGGTCCTCGATCACCCGGAGGATCTTGGCTTGGCTAGACAGGGGCATGTCACCGATCTCGTCGAAGAAGAGGGTCCCGCCGTTGGCCTGCTCGATCTTGCCGATCCGCATCATGACGCCGGTGGCCACCCCTTTCTCGATCCCGAACATCTCGCTCTCGAAGATCGTCTCGGGGATGGCGGAGCAGTTCAGGGCAACGAAGGGCTTGTCGCTGCGGCTGCTGTTGTAGTGGACCGTCTTGGCGATGAGCTCCTTGCCGGTCCCGGTCTCGCCGGTGATCAGGATGTTGACGGGCGTGTCGGCCACCTTCTCGACCTTCCGGATCAGTTCGGTGATCTGGGAGCTCTTGCCGATGATCCGCACAGGGGAAAAGTGCTGTTTCAAGGTCTGCTTGAGTCGGACATTCTCGTGGGCGAGCCGTTCCTTGGCGCCTGCCAGATCGGCTTCGGCGCGCCGGAGCTTCTCGATGATTCCCTCCAGGCCGTATTCCCGCGCCTCCACCTGGACCATCATCATCCCGAAGGCCTCCGCGAGCTGCGCCACAAGGGGGGGGGTAGGTCCCCTCCTTGGTCAGTTCGAAGAGATCCTGGATATGACCGTATTTTCCCTCGGAGATCTCCTTGCAGAGTTGAATCAGGGAGAGCAGCAGCTTGTCCGTCTTGTCCGTTTTCGCCATCAGGATGCCCCTCCGGTTGGGTGGTCGAATCCCTATCTCTCTTCCGGTTTTCGCCGCCAGATTCCACATCGGTACGGACCTGCGCAACTATAGGGAATCGATTCCGGGGTGTCAAGTCCATTCTGGCATTGACAAACTTCCTGGTCGGCGTTAGGTTGCAGGGCGCCGTCCGGATCCAGACCAGGTTCTTTGTCCCCGAAAATGAGCCCGGGGGAAGGTATCGAAACGGCCCCCGTCGATCCGTTCCCGCCCGATTCGCCCTTCCCGGCGCGAACCGGTGTCACTCGGCGAAATCCGATCGCTTCAGGAAACAGATGCCTGAGAGGTTTCTTTCATGCGTCCCCTCACCCGTTCACGAGAAGAAACGACCCGTTCCCCCGAGTCAACCGACCCGATGCTCCGCCACATCGTCTTTGACCTGGAGACGACGGGACTCTGGCCCCGGCGCGGCCACCGCGTGATCGAGATCGGCGCTGTCGCCCTCGAAAAAGGGCTGGTCGTGGAGGAGTTCTCGACCCTCGTCGATGCGGCCGTCCCAATCCCCGCGGAGGTCCAGGC
>CAYOGU010000337.1:0-3690 GCA_964403345.1 uncultured Syntrophus sp.
CCAGGTCCTCATGGGTAAGGCCGAAACTGTCCAGAAAATGGTCGTCGAAGAAATGGCCGTAGGGACCATGGCCCACGTCGTGGAGGAGTCCCGCCACGCGAAGAAGTTCTTCCACGTAGTTCGCGGAGGGGACGTCGGGGCAGATTTCCTTCAGGGACCCGTAGAGATGCCGGCCGAATTCTCCGGCCGTGTGCATCGTCCCCAAGGAATGCTGGAACCGGGTGTGCTCGGCCGCCGGATAGACCCACCGGGCGCTCTGGAGTTGAAAGATCCGGCGGAGCCGCTGGAGCCAGGGCGAATCGATCAGGTCCTTCTCGGTCTTCTCATCCCCGCCGCCCGTTGTAGGAACCGTGAAGGAGGCGTACCGGTAGATTGGATCGGCGATCAGCGCGATCCCCTGATAAAGCCCGGCGTATTCGGTCGGCGTTTTTTTCATGGGCTCACTTCTACAATATTCGGGTCCAAATAGCAATCGGTCCCGAGCCCGCTGAACCAGAAAGAACCGGACGACGGTCATCTCCCGGTTGACTTCCCCAAGCCCCTCCTTTATAATTTCGCTTAGTTGGCGGTGGCCTTCGCCGGAACGCCGGGGTCTTCCGGCTGGATCGAACGAAGGGATGGCGAACCGATGTCAAACATCGAAACGATCAATAGGCGCAGGTCCTGCCGGACCTACGATCCCAGGCCCGTCGAGCCGGGGAAATTGGCCGAGCTGACGGAATTCCTGCTGTCCAATCGCACCGGCCCCTTCGACGGCCGGCTCCGTTTTCAGCTCTTGGCCCTTGACGAGATGCAGCCCGAGGACATCCGCCACCTCGGCACCTACGGCGTCATCCGGGGGGCGAGATGCTTCATCGTGGGCGCCGTCGGGCGCGATCCGCATGCCATGGAGGACTATGGATACGCCATGGAGCGGAACATCCTGAAGGCGACTTCGCTCGGGCTGGGAACCTGCTGGATGGGCGGCACGTTCCGCAGAAGCGAATTCGCCAGGCAGGTCAACCTCGCCGAGGATGAGCTCCTGCCCGCGATCACCCCGGTAGGATACCCGGGTGAGCGAAGATCGGCCACCGAACGGTTCTTCCGGTTCAGCGCCGGATCGGACCAGCGCAAGGCATGGGGCGAGTTGTTCTACGACCGAGACACCGCGACGCCACTTTCGCGCGAATCTGCCGGCCCATACGCAAAAGCCCTGGAATGCGTCCGGATCGGCCCCTCCGCATCGAACAAACAGCCCTGGCGGATCGTCCGGACCGAGGGAGTCTTTCACTTTTACCTCAGCAAGACTCCCCTCTACGACACCTTCTTCAAGGACATCCCGCTCCAGAACATTGACATGGGCATCGCCATGTGCCACTTCGAGCTGGCCTCGCTGGAGATCGGCCAAGCAGGCGCGTGGAAGGTGGAACCGACGGTCCTCCCGGAAGACTGGGAGTATATCGCCAGTTGGGTGGCCGGTCGCTGACCCGGATGCCGTCGCCCGCAACAATCCGAGGTGGGAAAAGGCTGTCGCAGGAGGCCAATGGCGTCATGATCATCGATTCAGTCAGTTTGCCATTTCTGGGATCCCGTCTGGGGGATCAGGCCTGTTTTGAATATCTCCTCCAGGAAGTCGACAGGGACCGGGTCTTACTCCTTATCCCCAGGTGGGTCGTCAGCCGCGAGAGGCTTAAGGAGGACGATACCGTCCAGCTCAACCTCCCCTTCGTCCTGGACGGTCGCTTCTTCGGCCAGGGAAGGGTCGATAAGACTGTATGGAACGAGGGCCTCCAATCGCAGGAATGTTCTCTTGCGCTCGAAGTCGAACCCCTGATGCCGCCGGGATTCTTCTTTTCGCTGCAGGGGTCGGAGGGCCGCATCGATCTGAAGGGGTTTTCGCCGCCGGAGGGCCTCCTGCGCCAGACGATCAAGGACAGCATCCTTCTGAAAAGGGGGATCCTCATCTATCTGAACCATCTCATCCCCTATTTCTCGAGGATCTCGGAATTCCCCTCCGAAGAATACCGGCAGCTGCGGGGTTATCTGTTTGAAGACATCCGTGGAAGGATCAACCAGAACAAGGCACGCCTGGAGGAGTTGTTCCTGAGGCTCAGCGACGCCTGCTGCCCCCAGGAGAGCATCCCGGACTTCATCGACCTGGAAGAGCTCCGCATCGCCATGGAATCGGAAATCCACAGTGCCCTGTTCGAGATCACCTTCGACAACGCCCTGATCACCGAGTACATCCTGGCCATCAAAGAACTGGAAAACAGACTCTATTACAGTTACAATACGATTGTTCTGCTCTTCATCAAGTACCTATAGGATCGCCCGGCTCTTCCGATCCCCCCGGTATTTGGTCATCTTCACGACATTGCGGCCCCCCCGGCTTCCGTACGCGACCTCGTCCATGGCCGCCCGGATGATCGCAAGACCCCGTCCTCCCTCTACGAGGTTCCTTCGATCAGCCGGATCGTCGTCCGGCTGGTCCTTCTTCAATCCCTCCATGGGCACCCCCGTATCCGTCACGGTGCATTCCACCCGATCCGGATGGAGGGAAAGCGTTACCTCGACAGTATGGCCGGGTTCACTGCGGTAGGCGTGAAGGACGGCATTGTTGACGGCTTCCACGACCGAAACCTCGATATGGTGGATTTCCACCTCGCTGAACGAGGTGCCCGATACGATGCCCCTCACCGCCAGCCCGACGAGCGCCACATTTTCTAAGCGACTGTCGATGGACAAATGGATAGTCCTGATATTTGCCCTGGACGACTCCATAACCCCACGCCCTTCCTCCCGGCAATACACCCTCCCTTTCGAAGCACCGGAATCTTCAGGAAACGGAAAAGGCCTTCAGGGCCTCCTGCCGGGATCGGAATATCTGAAAGACTCTGTGCATGCGCGTTAACTGAAAGAGGCTCATGACAGTCTCCCGGATGTTGCAGATCACCAGGTCCCCTTCGCTGCCGATGGCCTTGAGCGATGAAACGATGGCTCCCAGGCCACTGCTGTCGATGAAGTCCACTTCGTCCAGATCCAAGACGATACGGTGGTTCCCCTGGTTGATCCAATCCACCATCCTGCCTTTGAATTCGGACGCCACGGAAGCGTCGATCCTCGGCCCCTGCGGTTTCACACACAAGACTGTCCCGATCTTCGTGTCTTCCATCATCATCGCGGTCTTCCTCCAGTTCTCAAGACACCCCGGACTTCAACCCCTTGAATTCAAATCCCAACAGGGTGACGTCGTCGTGCAGCCTGGCGTCCCCCCCGAAGGCGACCAAGTCCTCAAAGACCCGGTCGAGTATAACACCGATCGGTTCGTCTTTCACTCTCTCCAGCAGGCCAAAGAGCCGTTCCGAACCGAAAAAAGCCCCCTCCCGGTCCTCGTATTCCACGACACCGTCCGTGTAGAGGACGAGCTTGTCGCCTGGCACGAGGACCTTCTCCTCCTCCTCGAAGGGATTCTCGTCGCCCCCCAATCCGATGATCGGTCCGCCCTTCTCCAGGATCTCGCAAGAGCCGTCCCGATGGAGCATCACGGGCGGGGGATGGCCGGCGGCGCTGTACACGAACCGTCCCTTTGCACGGTCAATGATCAGATAGACGATCGTGAAGTACTTCCCGAACCTCTCGATGGGGTACTCCTCGTCGAGGGCCTTGAGTACTTCCCGGGGTGCCGTGATGCGGAAATAGGGGGGCTGATCG
>CAYOGU010000338.1:0-3682 GCA_964403345.1 uncultured Syntrophus sp.
ATCCATACCTGATCCGGTAATATACGTAGAATATGGCAGTGACATACCGTCCGGGCTGAATTTTGCAATGAAGGCATCATAAAGGCCGAGACTACGGACCTGGAATGGCGATGCAAGCGGGAGGTCTTTTGACCGTGTCACACCCGTGATAAACGCATGCCCTTCACCGTCGACGGCCACGGCACGACCGGAATCCATGCCCGAACCGCCGAAGCGGGACACGCGGAAGGCCGCGGTCAGGACCCTCCGGAAGCCGCCCAGGACGCTGAGGGCCCCAACGGGGGCGAGGCGTATGCTCCGGGCTGCGGGATTTACCCTGTTCCTCGTCGCGGTCCTCTCCCTCGTCGGTGCCGTCGGCTTCCTCCACTCACCCTGGATCTACCGGCAGGGAACCATCGACGTCAACGGCCGCATCTATCCCCTGAAGACCCATCGGCTGACAGGGGAAAGCCTCTACCACGACGGCTCCCGATGGGTCCCGCCGCCCGATAAGGCCGGAGGGGTCGTGATCGGCAACGAAGTCATGCGGACCCAGGCCGTCGTCCCGACACCCGTCGAACCAGCACCGAAGACGGAACCGCTCCCCGTCCTCCCGCCGCCCGTTCCCTCGCCGGGACGGTACGCCGCCCAGTACCCGGCCCCTCCCTCGGAAAAGAAGCCGGCCGCCCCCGCCTCTCAGGAGGCACTGCAGAAGCCGCGCCCCGAGGTCCCGACGGAAACGGCCGTCTCGGCCCCGCCGCCCGGCTCTCCGCCTGGGCGGTACGCCATTCAGATCCGTGCCTATCCAGAGGAGAAGAGGCAAAGCGCCTTGGCCTTTCTGGCGGAGATGAAAAAGAAGCGGCCCGACGTCTCAATGGAGACAGTCACCATCGCTGGCCGCGGCGTCTGGCACCGCATCCTGATCGGCCGTTTCTCCACGACGGAAGAGGCGGAAGACTATCGGAAACATGAAAATCTGGCGCGGGAATACCCTTACTGTTTCGTCCAGCTCCGGTCCGGAAACGGACCCTGATCCCCGGAGATCGTCTCCATCCCGCGCATCTCCGTGAACGGAACCGGCAGGGTCAGCCGACGATGTCGCCGACGCCCTTGAGCACGAAGGTCGGCCGATAGGGGAAAGTCTCCATCTCCTCCGTGGAGGTGACGCCGCTCAGGACCAGGAGGGTGTCGATCCCCGACTCGATGCCGGCGACAACATCGGTGTCCATCCGATCCCCGATCACGAGGGTCTCCTCTCGGGTGCAGCCGATCTTCTTGAGGGCGTGGCGCATCATCAGGGGATTGGGTTTCCCGATGTAATAGGCTTCCCTTCCCGTGGCCAGCTCGATGGGCGCGACAAGAGCCTTGGTGGCTGGGACGATGCCGTCCTCAACGGACCCCGTCAGGTCGGGGTTGGTGCCGATCAGCTTGGCCCCCCGGCGGACGCAATGGACGGCCTGGGTGATCTTGTCGAAGCTGTAGGCCCGGGTTTCTCCGACGATCACATAGTCGGGGTTGACCTCGTTCATGGAAAATCCCGCGTCGTACAGGGCGTTGATCAGCCCCGCCTCGCCGATGACATAGGCGCTGCCCCCGGGGTGCTGCCCCGCCAGGAACTGGGCCGTCGCCAGGGCGCTGGTGTAGAAGACTTCCTGCTCCACGTCGATCCCCACTCTGGCGAGTTTCTCTTTCAGCTCCCGGGGAGACCGTTCGCTCGAATTGGTCAGGAAGCAGAAACGCTTCTTCTCCTCCTTGAGCCAGGCGACGAACTCAATGACCCCGGGCAAGAGGCGGTTCCCGTGGTAGAGCACCCCGTCCATGTCGCAGATGAAACCGTTTTTCCCCCTGATGACGCCGATATCCCCATCCATGTCCCTCTCCCCGGCCATGCGCCGTTTTCCTGAATTGATGGAAGGCGGGTTCTGAAAAGCCGCAGCCCTCATCAGGTCCTGTTACTACAGAAACCCTGCCGAGTCCAATCCCGGTGATGGGCCGGCCCGGACCCGTTGCACAATCCCCGCGTTTCCAAGACCTGCCCGTCCAGAACCCCGAAGGGCCGATCACCGGTAGGCGGAGAAATCCACGCCGCGGTTGCGGCCCCGCTCATCGAACCAGGCCTCCTCGGTCAGGGGGGGAGTCACGATCCGCTCCGGGTCTTTGCGGAACAGCCGGATGGCCTCACCGGGACAGGTGCCGACGCAGAGTCCACAGCCGATGCACCGCTCGGGGATAACCCGGTAGGCCTCCTGGCCCGCTTCGATGGCACCCACTTGACATCGATCTTCGGCACAGAGCCCGCAACTGCTGCATTTTTCCGGTTCGATCCGGGCGTAGTAGTGGGAGTTGACCGCCTCCGCCGCCGGGACCCCCAGCCGGTTGATGGCCCCCAGGACCCCGCAGCAGCATTTGCAGCAGTTGCAGATGTAGAATCCCCCGTTCTGGACGTTGCTGACCAGATGGACGAGCGCGGCCGCTTCTGTCTCTTTCAGGAGCTCGTACGCCTCCTCCTTGCTGATGACGCGCCCCTGGGGCGATTTGTCGAAGACCCCGGGGATTGGGGCGATGGCCAGGCACGTCTGGAGGGGACGATCGCAGGGATGCCCCAGGAGCCCCCGTTCCTTCTTGCAGACGCAGTCGTTCACAAGGAAGGACCGGCCCTGCTCGATCAGCGAGGAAACCCTCTCATAAGGCAGGGCCGCCTCCTTTTCCGTGATCCAGGTCTCGACGGGAAGGGTCTGCATGAGTTGAGGCATCGTCGAGAAGAACTGCCTGCCGAAGGCCGGCGCGTATTCGGCATGCAGGGCGGCAAACGCTTCGTCCATGCGGTAGCACTGGAACTCGTAGATTCCGAAGACCCAGGGGAGCATCTTGAAGTAACGGTCCCGCCCCAGTTTGATCATGAAGAGCTGACCCGCCCTGGCCATGCCGACGAGCTTCTCCTTCAGGCCCTCCAGGGGCCGGCCGGTCCTCTCGGCGATCTGTTCGACCGTCTCGAAGGTAAGTCTCAACTGGCAGAAGAGTTCAGCCTGTTCCGGCGTGAAGACCCTCTTGAGGAGTTTGATCTCGACACCACTCTCAGTCGCGGGAAAACCGTTGGGCAGGGTATCGAGCACCTTGGCCAGTTTCCTGTAGCTGTCATCGTCCATACCGCCATTCCCCCCTTTTTCGAATTGCCGAACGCGTTGAAGTATCGGAAGGCCCTGCGGGAAAAACAACCTCCCGGGACAGCCCTCACGATTCGCTGCGGGACCGCACGTCGGCGACGCCGCGGAAGAGGACCGCGAGGATCACCAAGGCCCCGCCCCAAATGGCCCACGGGCCGAGCCGCTCCCCCATCCAAAGGAGCACCCACAGGGGATTCAGGATGGGCTCAATCACCGGAACAAGGACGGCCTCCATGGCCGTCACGCTCCGGACGGCCACAACGTAGCAGACGTAGGAAAGCCCGATCTGGAAAACGCCCAGCAGGAACAGACCGATCCAATCCCCGCCGCCTGGCACCGATTGCGCCATCTAGGGCAGGCAACCCAGGGCGGTCAGGAGGTTCCCCAGGATGGCGGAGCCGGCGGGCGACGCATCTTTCTGCCGACGCAGGGCCACGATGAGCAAGGCATAGGCGACGCCTGATGCAATCGCCAGAACATTGCCCGCCATGCCGCCGGCGCTCAGCCGATCGAGAAAAAAGAGCACCATGCCGGCGAGG
>CAYOGU010000339.1:0-3669 GCA_964403345.1 uncultured Syntrophus sp.
CACCCAGTCGAACCACCGGATCCGCTCCTTGAGCAGCCACCTCGATAGCAGAGCGACATAGAGCGGGGCAGTGTACTGCAGCAGGATGGCGTTCCCCGCCGTGGTGAGTTTGGTGGCCGCCACGAAAAGGGTCACGGTGGCCGCATAGCAGACCCCGCCGATCCATTGGGCGGCAGAGAAATCGACGGCCCGCCGTCCGAAAAAGATCAGCAGGACCGGCAGGGCGATGGCGCTCCGGTACCCGGCCACGGCCAGGGCGGGCAGCGATACCCCTTTGATGAGGACCCCGGCCAGAGACCAGAGCACTGCCGCCACCACCAGAAGAAGAACCGCTCGAGGCCTATTGTTTTCAGTCATGTCTCCAGAACCCGTCAGGCGTGGGCCTCGTCCCAGTTTTTACCCGCCCCCACCTCCACGAGGAGGGGAACGTCGAGTTTCAGCACCCCCTCCATCTCATCCCTGACGAGGGCGGTCAGCCGATCCCGTTCGGAGAGGGGAACCTCGAAGACGAGTTCGTCGTGGACTTGCATGATCATACGGGCCGCCAGTCCCTCTTCGGAGACCCGCCGGTGGATCCGGACCATGGCCGCCTTGATGAGATCCGCTGCTGTTCCCTGGATCGGGGCGTTGATCGCCATCCGCTCGGCGAACTGACGGACCGCGGGCTGGGGGCTGGCGATCTCCGGCAGGTACCGCCTTCGCCTGAAGAGCGTCGTCACGTATCCCTCCCGCCTGGCCTGGTTTAGGAGGCCGTCGAGGTAATCCCGGACCTTCGAGTACTTCTGAAAATAGCCGTCGATGTAAGCCTGGGCGAGCTTCTGGGTGATGCCCAGTTCCTTGGAGAGGCCGAAAGCGCTCATCCCGTACAGGACGCCGAAATTGATCACCTTCGCCTGACGGCGCATGTCGGCGTTCACCATCTCGGGGAAGACCCCGAAGATGTCCGAAGCGGTCCGGCTGTGGATGTCCTCGCCGGCCGCGAAGGCCTCGACGAGGGCCGGATCCGCCGAGAGATGGGCCAGGACCCGCAACTCGATCTGGGAGTAGTCGGCCGAGAGGATCTGCCAGCCGGGAGGGGCGATGAAGGCCTGGCGGATCCTCTTGCCCTCCAGGGTCCGGATCGGAATGTTCTGAAGGTTCGGGTTGCTGCTGGAGAGCCTTCCCGTCGCCGTCACGGTCTGGTTGTAGGAGGTGTGCACCCGTCCCGTCCGGGGATGGACGAGCTCCGGAAGGGCGTCGACATAGGTCGACTTGAGCTTGACCATCCCCCGGTAGGCAAGGATCTCCGCGGGGAGTTCGTGGTTCTTGGCCAAGTAGGAAAGGACCTCGCTGTCGGTGGAGTAGCCCTCTTTGGTCTTCCGGCCCCTGGGCAGGCCGAGCTTGTCGAAGAGGACTCCCTGGAGTTGCTTGGGGGAGTTGATGTTGAACCGCTCCCCGGCGAGCCGGTGGATCTTTTCCTCCGAGAGCCCCAGGAGCTGTTCGATCTCCAGCGACATCGTCCTGAGGAGGCCGAGGTCCAGCAGGACCCCCTGCCGCTCCATCGCCGCCAGGACCTCCAAAAGAGGCATCTCCACCTCGTCTAGGAGTTCTTTCATGGCCACCGTGGCGATCTTGGCGGTCAGATCGGGAACCAGGGCCATCACCGCATCGGACCGCCGAACCGCATAGTCGGCTGCCTTCTCCACTGGAAGCGCCGCCGGGGAAACCGCCTTCGCCCCGCTTCCCACGACTTCCTTTGCCGAGGGGATCCGACGCCCGAGATGGTCCAGGACCGTATCGGCCAGCTCGAAACTGTGCCTCGCCGGATTGAGCAGGTAGGATGCAATCATCGTGTCGCAGCCGAGCCCCCGAAGCGGAACACCGGACTCGGCCAAAACGATCAGGGTAGTCTTGAGGTCCTGCCCGTGCTTCCGGATCATTGGATCGGACAGCAGGGGGCCGAGGACCTCCAGCAAGGTCCCGATGGATGGCTGCGCCCCGGCCTCATCATGGGCGACGGGGACATAGAACCCCTCCCCCGGCTTTGGCGAGATGGCCAACCCCACCATAGAGGCCTTCATGGCCTCCCCTGAAGAGAGGAGCGGATCGATGGAAAAGGCCCGTGCGTCCCTCAGCTTCGCCGCGAGGGCCTCCATCTCCTCCCTCGTCCGGACGATCCGGTAGTCCCCTGCCTTGTCCTCCTGGCCGATCTTCAGTTCCTGAAGGAGAGACGAGAATTCGAACTCTTTGAAGAGCGCCATGAGGAGCCCGCGGTCGGGTTCTCCCCTGCGGCAGGACTCCAGATCGAAGGGGATCTCCGCGTCCGTCCGGATCCTCGCCAGATCCCGGCTCAGACGGGCCTGTTCGGCGTTCGCGAGGATCGCCCCGCGGATCTTCGCGTTGTGGATCTGGTCCGGATGGGCCAGGATTCCCTCGATATCTCCGAATTGTTCGATCAGCCGAAGCGCCCCTTTCGGTCCGATTCCCGGAACGCCGGGGATGTTGTCGGAAACGTCCCCCGTGAGGCCCAGGATCTCCACGACCTGTTCCGGCCCCACGCCGAACCGCTCCTTCACGGCGGCCCTGTCGTAGGTCTTGTCCTTCATCGTGTCGATTATGACGACATCATCGGAGACGAGCTGCATCAGGTCCTTGTCCCCGGAGACAATGACGACCTGCATCCCCTTGCCGGCCCAGCGGTGCGCCAGAGTCCCGATGACGTCGTCCGCCTCGAATCCGGGCTTCTCCAGGACCGGAATGGCGAACCCCCGGACCACCTCCTTGACGTGGGGGATCTGCGCGATGAGGCTGTCGGGAACGGCACGCCGGGTGGCCTTGTAGTCCCCGTAAGCCTCATGGCGGAAGGTGGGGGCCTTGACGTCGAAGGCTACGGCGACATAGTCGGGCTCCTGGTCGCGCAGGAGCTTCATCAGCATCGTCGTGAAGCCGTAGATCGCGTTCGTCGGGAACCCTTTCGAGTTGGAGAGTTCCCGGATCGCGTAAAAGGCCCGAAACAGGTAATTGCTCCCGTCCACGAGAACCAGTTTGGGCCGTTTCTCTTCAGTCATGTTTTCAGTCCCTTCCCAACAAGCGGTCTCTTGGCGCGGATCTCTCTTCCGCCAGCCTCTTCAGATCCTTTTTCTAGAAATCACCAAATGTCGACCACCTTTTACAAAGGCGTCATTAACCGTCCATGCAAAAAGAATCATGATTAACCCTCCTTTTCGCAAAGTTTCTAATTTTTCATTGACCCCTCATCCCGGAGGACAGGCGGAGCGGCCTTTGCCGAGAGACATTGGAGACTTTTCCGGGGCACCCTGCCGTCGGAGCGAAGCGTCCGCCGGAAAACCTGTCTGAGCGCCTTTGGGTGCGAGTTCGTTTTCCGGCAGCGGAGCGGGGCGAGCAGGGTCGGGAAAAGGTCCGTACCGCGGCAAAGGCCGCTTCGCCTGTCTCTCCATCCCCTATACCTCGAACCGGGCGTTGATCTTGAAGGTCTTCACCGCCCTGAGGCTCATGATATCGTGGATCCCCGTCTCCCGCCGGATCTCCTCTAGTGTGGCCGAAAGCGCCTCTTCGCCGGGGGCGATCAGGGTAAACCAAACGTTGTAGGCATCGTCGCGCCGGTAGTTGTGCGTCACGCCGGGCCGCGCATTCACAGCCCTGACGAAGGCCTCCAGCCTCTCCTCAGGG
>CAYOGU010000340.1:0-3651 GCA_964403345.1 uncultured Syntrophus sp.
GCTGACCGCGGAAACACAATCCGCCACGGGGATCCGCGGGATCTCCCCCCGCTCCTTCAGGCGGCGGAAGAGGTCCACGAGGGCGACGAAGCCGCCGGTGATGGAGGCCGTCCGCGTCCCCCCGTCGGCCTGGATCACGTCGCAGTCGATTGTGATCGTCCGCTCGCCGAAGGCGGTCAGGTCCGTGACGGCCCTCAGGGAGCGGCCGATGAGCCGCTGGATCTCATGGGTCCTTCCGCCCACCTTGCCGCTGGTCGATTCCCGCGTGGACCGGGTCTGGGTCGCCGCCGGAAGCATGGCGTATTCCGCGGTCAGCCAGCCCCGCCCCGAATTCCGCAGAAAGGGGGGAACCTTCTCCTCCAGCGTGGCCGCGCAGATGACCCGGGTGCGGCCCATCTCCACCAGGACCGATCCCCCGGCGAACTGGAGAAAGTCCCGCACGATCCTGAAGTCCCTCAGCTGGTTCCACGGCCTGCCGCCGTCCCTGGTCATCGCCGCCCCCTTACGGACTCTTCTGGAAGTACTCCCGCAGTCCCCGGACCATCGCCCGGGCCACGGCCCTCTGCTTCTCCTCCGTGCCGAGCGCCTTCCTGTCCTCCGGATGGGTCGCGAACCCCACCTCGACGACGATCCCCGGCACCGCCGTCCCTTCCAGGAGCGGGCAGGGCGCATCGCGCAACCCGCGTCCCTTGCGGGGGAAGACCGATTCGAGGGCGTCCTGGATCCTGTGGGCCAGCCTCACCGAATCGTTGAGGGAGCGGTTCTGCTCCATGTCCTTGACGATGGGGGCCGGACCGTCCGCACCCGCGGGAGGGGCATTGAATCCCGGGAAGTAGACCTCGTAGCCGGCCGCCTTCTTCCCGAAGCCCGCATTGACGTGGAGACTGATCAGGCAGTCGGGCTTCATCCCCGCGGCCGTTTTGATCCGGTCCGCGACCGACGCCCCCCGGTCCGCCGAGCGAGTCATCTGGACCTGGAAGTTCGCCGTCTTCTGCGCCTCCTGGCGGATCATCAGGGCCAGGTTCAGGGTCAGGTCCTTTTCGCGGATCTTGTCGGAAACGACCCCCGTGTCGTCCCCGCCGTGCGCCGGGTCGATCAGGACGGTGTAGTGCGCCTGCTGGGCGCCCCATCCGGATGCGGGGCACAGGGCGAGCGCGATCGCCAGGAGCCAGATCCCCCGTCCGATTCTGCGTGGCCATCCATTCATGGGTCCTTCCATGGGTCTTTCGTTTCCTTTCCGGTCGCCTCTATCGAGGGTCCGTGCTTCATACAGCAAAGAGGCGCGGGCTGTCAATTCCTATCGTCGCCGCGGTCCCGGCGGCCATCCTGGGACTAGGCATGCAGAACCCGCTCCACGGAGATGACCCCGTGCAGCTTCCTGACCGCTGCGGCGACCTTGTTGAACTGTTCCAGATCGGTGACGTCGATCACGAAATCGCAGGTCGCCTGCCCGTCCCGGGCCGTGTTGATCTCGGCATGCGTGATGTTCACGTCCATGGCGGAGATCGCCGAGCTGATGTCGGCCAGGACCCCTTTCTTGTCGCGGCAGATGATCCGCATGGGGACCGGGTAGTCCCGCTTTTCCCGAACGTCCCATTTCACGTCCACCAGCCTTTCGGGGTCCATGTCCCGCACGTGGACGCATCCCGTCGTGTGGACCGTGATCCCGCGGCCGCGGGAGATGTAGCCGATGATCTCGTCGCCCGGAATGGGGTCGCAGCATTTGGCGAACCGCACCAGGATGTCGTCCACCCCGGTCAGCGACACGCCGATGGGCGCGGCGCCCTTCCTGCGCGGCTTCTCCTCCGCCGCCTCCTCCTTTTTCTTGTCCTCCTCGGGGAGGAACTTGTGGACGATGTGGAGCGGCGACACCCGGCCGTATCCCACCATGGCCATCAGGTCGTCGAGGGTCTCGATATGGCATTCGTCGAGAACCGTCTTGATCTCCTTGGACTTGGCCGCCGTGCCGAACTTGAGGTGGTGCTTCCTGAACTCCCGCTCCAGGAGGTCCTTGCCCAGGGCCACGCTCTTCTTGCGCTCTTCGGTCTTGACCCAGGCCCGGATCTTGGCGATCGCCCGCGAGGTCACGACGAACTTCAGCCAGTCCTTGCTGGGGTGGTGCCCCGCCTGGGTGATGATCTCGACCGTATCGCCGTTCTGGAGCTGGTACTTGAGCGGCACGATGCTCCGGTTCACCTTGGCCCCGATGCACTTGTTGCCGATGTCCGTATGGATGCTGTAGGCGTAGTCGATGGGCGTCGCCCCCTTGGGAAAGGACCTCACGTCCCCCTTCGGCGTGAAGACGTACACCTCCTCGGGGAAGAGGGCCACCTTCAGGTTGGACATGAACTCCCGGGGGTTCTTGATCTCCTGCTGCACGTCGAGCAGCTCCCTGAGCCGCTTGATCTGGTCCTGGTCGTCGCTGGAGACGGCCCGGCCCTCCTTGTAGCCCCAGTGGGCGGCGATCCCCTCCTCGGCCCATTCGTGCATCGCCCGGGTCCGGATCTGGATCTCGACCCGCTCCCCGTAGGGGCCGATGACCGTGGTGTGGAGGGACTGGTAGCGGTTGGCCTTCGGCATCGCGATGTAGTCCTTGAAGCGTCCGGGGACCGGCTTCCACAGGGCATGGACGACGCTGAGGGCCTCGTAGCAGTCCTTCTCCTTGTCCGAGTCCAGGATCACGCGGAAGGCGGTCAGGTCGTAGACCTCGTCGAAGTCGATGTGCTGCTCCTTCATCTTGGTGTAGATGCTGTAGAAGTGCTTGGCCCTCCCCTCCACCTCCCCCTTGATGCCGAAGCGGTCCAGCTCGCCCCGGATGATCCGCTTCACCTCCTCGGTGTACTGTTCCCGCTTCTCCTTCTTCTTGACCACCCGCTTGGCCAGCTCGTTGTAGGCGTCGAAGTTCAGGTACCGGAAGGAGAGGTCCTCCAGCTCCGTCTTCATCCAGTTGATGCCCAGGCGGTTGGCCAGGGGGGCGTAGAGCTCCAGGGTCTCCTTGGAGATGTAGAGCTGCCGGTCCGGCGTCTGGTATTCGAGCGTCCGCATGTTGTGGATCCGGTCGGCCAGGCGGACCAGGAGGATCCGGATGTCGGAGGACATGGCCAGGATCATCTTGCGGAAGTTCTCGGCCTGGCGCTCCTCCTGGTTGCCCAGGGTGATCTTGCTGATCTTGGTCAGGCCGTCGACGAGGAAGCCCACGTCCTTGCCGAAGTGCTCCTCGATCTGCTCCTGGGTGGCCAGCGTGTCCTCGACCGTGTCGTGCAGGAGCCCGGTCACGAGGGTCGCCGCATCGAGCTTCATGTCGGCCAGGATCCCGCACACCTCCATGGGATGGGTCAGGTAGGGCTCGCCCGAAAGGCGGACCTGGCCCTGATGGACGGAGGCGGAAAAGATATAGGCCTTTTCGATCATCTCGATCTCGTCCGGCGAGAGGTAATGCTGAACCTTGTCGAGAATGTCGTTGATGCGGAGCATGAAGCCTAAATTCCTTCACCGATGCGGGCCAGGAGGAATCCCTCGACTTCGGCCAGGAGGAGCGGCGACACCTCGCCGGTGCGCCGGCATTTGACTTCCACTTTTCCCTCGGCGAGCTTCTTCGGCCCGACCGTGACCCGCCAGGGAATCCCGATCAGGTCGGCGTCCTTGAACTTG
>CAYOGU010000341.1:0-3651 GCA_964403345.1 uncultured Syntrophus sp.
GAAACCCTACCGGAACATGGTCGAGTGGATCCGGAAGGACCTGAACGTGACCTCCCTGGCGTATCTCCACATCGAGGCCATGATCGCCGCGATCGGCCTGCCGGAAGAGCAGCTCTGCCTGCACTGCTGGCGGGGGCGGTAATCCCCTTCGCGGGGATGGTCCCATACGCCTTCCACCCTCCGCTCCGGGGGGATACACTTTTCGTTGTCGTTTTTGATACGGTTTTGTCTAATCGGTGAAAACCCTTTCATATTCGTCAGAACCGTCCCTTTTGGGATGGTTCTGACGAGTCTTTGGGATTCGGCGGAAAGACCGGCGCGGCTGAAGCCGCGCGAGGACATGCAACAAGCCTTTTCAAAAGGTTCGTTGCTATTGTCTCTCGGAACTTTCCACAGCGATTCTGGCTCCGCAGCCCTGCGGGTTCGTGTCGATGGTCACCTTCACAGCACCGCAGCCCCTCAGACCGGGAAATTGAAAGACTCCGCTTGTAGGGCCGTCTTTGCATGCCATGCTTCCTTCGTAGGGCACTTCCAGGGACTTGCAGCACACCTGCACGTTATACCAGTCGGAAGTGGCGTATGAATTCTTGTCGTATCTCAATACCAGCAAGTTCTTGGAGCCGCCGGACCAGTTGATGGTCGTCACCATGGTTTCCGGGGTGTTGTTCACCACGGTCACATTACAGGCCAACGAAGACGCACCGGTTCCCAAAAACCATAAGGCCGCGCAAAGCATTGCAGAAACAATTTTCTTTTTCATGGGATCTCCTTTCATTCCTTTAAATTAACCATGCCGCACCCAGGAGCAGCAGAAAGGGAAACGACAGCGGGAGGAGCGTGTCGAGGGCAGCGATGGTTCTGGACTTCAGGATAATGGCGCTGGAAACGGCTCCGTAGAGAACGGCAAGGGCCATGGTCACGGCGTTGATCAGGTTCAGGACCTTCAGGATCAGGAGGATCGAGGCGAGGAAACCGGCGACGCAGACCAGGGCCAAAGCTCTGGGAAAGGGCACGCGGCCGAAGAGGTTGAAGACGCCTCCCGCCCGGTCTCCCTCCCCGTCCTTGGCGTCCTTGAGCTGGCCAAGGCAGAGGCAGGCGCAATAGACGTACGCCACGACCTCCTTGTGCACGATGGCGGCAAAGAAGTCGTTGGGCCTGGCAAGAGCGGTCCCGGCCAGAAAGACGAAAAGCCCGATCCCCGCGATGATCATCGGTCCCAGGGGCCAGAAGCGGCGCAGACGGAAGGGGGGCGCGGAGTAGAGGTACGAAAGGCCCCAGAGGCAGGTCCAGAAGTAGAAGAAATCCCGCTGCGCGGGGATGGCAAGGACCCCCGAGAGGAGGAGGCAGACAAAGGCGAGCCCCTCGGCGTCGCCTTGACCCAGCAGCCCTTCCGGCAGGGGACGCCGCCTGTTGGATATGCGGTCGATGGCAAGGTCATGGACGTCGTTCAGGAGCTTGGCGTAGACGAACAGGAGCGTGATCGAATAGGCCGCGCAGAGCGCTTTCAGCAGGTCGGGCAGATTCAGTATCCCCGGGTATTTCCCGGTCTCGTGGGCCGCAAAGAGGAGTCCGAAGGCCAGAAGAAAGAGATAGAAGCAAAGGCGGCTCGGGTAGAGAAGCGCGACGATGACCCGCCCGGCCCGCTCCCGGATCGTCAGGACCGCCGCCACCCCGAGCACCCCCAGGAGGAAAGGCCCCAGGTAGGCGAAGAAGAGCTGCTGGGTCTCCTCGATCCCCGCCGCCGACCGGTGAGACATGCTCATCAGGTCGATCTTGAGGAAATCATGGATGGGCAGGAGGTAGCCGTAGAAATAGATGATCGTATAAAGGGAAAGGCTCAACAAAAACGAACGGACAAGGCCCCGCCTGAAGCCGAAGTAGGAAAGGATGAAAGAGCCGAAGAAGACGGTCAGGACCTCGGCCCGCACCCCGGCAGTGACGCCCTTCGCAGCGGCAAAGGGATTGAAGAGGTTCACGTAGTTGTAGGCAAAGGTCTGGAAGTCCCGGAAGTAGCGAATCACGTCGCCCACCCCGCCGGTCGCCGCAAAGTCGATGAGGGGCACGAAGGGGGTGACGCAGAAGCCGAGCAGGGTGAGCTTCAGGGCATCGCGGCAGCGGACCCCGAGGAAGGCGGCCACGGGCACGCTCATCATGAGGAAGATGCAGATCCAGGAAAAGTACATGTGGAGGTCGCCCACGATGCCCACGTAGAATCTTTGGGGATCGTAGAGGACCCGGTGCCCCGTCGAGAGGATCTTCTCGATCACGGTCCGGACGATGATGACCGCGGTCAGCGTCTTGAAGATCGCCTCGATCGGCATGTCAAAAGCGACGAGGCGCCGGCAGGCCGAGGCGGGGGCGAGGTATTTCCTGGGCCGGCTCGCGTCGAGCGGACGGTCGGCCAGAGGGTGGCATAGCGGTGCTTGGCGACCGGGGGATGCGTGGTTGCCATAACGTCCGCCTTTCCGTGTGGATGAAAAGGTTTACGGTGCCAGGGCAAGGACCACGTTGCTTATTTGCAGTATCTTATCAATATACCAAAAGGGACGAATGTCAAGGGGGGAAACCGTCGCGGATCATAAGGATCATTTCCCTGCCCCAGGAAAGTGGTCCAGTTTTGTATTGGGATTCGGGCATAAGATGGATCATGAATGGAGAGTTCGCGATGGCGAAGAAGCGACTTACGGTTTTCCGGCACCATCACTGCAATATTGGCTGCCATCATTATTTCAGCGGAGGAGGGAGAGGGAAAGCTGCAAGGGACGTGACGGCCGCTCCGATAGCCGGCGCGAACCTTGCCTACCGAATTCTTATGTTTGCCTTCAGGGAATTGCGCCTCACCGCTGCCGCGCCGGCGCAATCCCGAGGAATCGCGTGTACCGGTCCCGAAGGTCCCGGACGGCAACGTTCTTGTACTCCCGGCAAAAGTCCTCCCAGATCAAAGACAGGGCATCCCGGAGGGCTGTGGCTTGCGCTGCTTTCCCGTCAACCTCGGAGGACGCCTGCGAGAGATCGCGGATAAAGAACTCCTTGAATCCCGCCATGCGGTAGGGCGGTCCCTTGTCGTTTTGTCGAACCGCCTGGAAGAAACGCTTCGCATTTTCCTTTGTCAGGGGCTCCGGCGACATCTCTCTCCCCAGGACGGCGCGTGCCCACCGGTTGAAGAGGAGCGGATGAAACGTCTCCGCCCAGGCGGGCAATTGAATGCTTTCCCCACGCCTTACGGAAAGGTCCATCAACAGGCGGTCGAGCGCCTTGACCTGCTCGACCCGGCGATAGGTTTCTTCAAGATCCCCGACCGTTCTGAAATCCCGGTAGGGATTCTGCGCCTCCCTGCCTGCGAAATAAAGGGGACGGGGGGCGCAAAGCCCATCCAGAGTCTCTTCCCATGGCGTTCCCCAGAAGGCGTTCGTTTTCCCCTGCTGGAGGAAAAGGCTTTTCTTCTTCCAGCGCTCCACCTCCCAGCGCAGCTTCAGGGCTAGGCCGTAGCCTACCCGAAATATCGTCGTCAAGGAATTGTCCTGAAGAAGCGCCGCCGCCGCCTCGGCATCCTTTCCACAGAGTTGTTCGAGTGCGACATTCAGATACGAAGCCGCCCGACCACAGGATGCGGAGAGCCGTTCGGCATCGATCTCGCCGCTGGAGGCATCG
>CAYOGU010000342.1:0-3633 GCA_964403345.1 uncultured Syntrophus sp.
GGCTTCGTGCAGCCGTAGATCTTCTTCGAGTAGCGCTTGACCGACTGGAAGAAATCCTTGATCTCCAGGTCGGCCAGGGTGGACATCTCCTTGAGGTCCATGCCCGCCGAGAAGACGTAGTCCCCGCCGGTCAGGATGATGGCGCGGATCCCCCCGTCCTTTTCGAGCCCGTCGAAACAGTCCACCAGCTCGTCGCGCATCTCCCGGGAGATGGCGTTCATCTCGCCCGGGCGATGCATCGTCACGATGCCGTACCCTTCGTTGATCTCGCAGAGGAGCGTTTTGTATTTCATAGCCGGGGCATCACTGCATGAGGTACCGGGCGCCCGAGACCCCGATCTGGCGGCGGATCTCGCCCGAGAGGGAAGACGCCATGTTCTCGATGAAATATTTCCAGAAGCCGGTCTTTTTCCGGGCCGCGTAAACGACCTCGGGCTTTCCCTCCATGCCGGCGAGCTTTGCCGCCGCGGCCACGGCGTCCTGCAGGCCGCCGAGCTCGTCCACCAGCTTGAGATGGAATGCCTGGCGGCCCGAAAAGATCCTTCCGTCGGCCAGTTCCTTGATCTTGTCGAGGGGGATTTTCCGGCTTTCCGAAACGGCGGTCACGAACTGGTCGTAGATGTCGTCCACGATCCCCTGGAGCAGTTGCCGCTCCTCGGAGGTCATCTCGCGGGCCGGCGAGCCGATGTCCTTGAATTTTCCGCTCTTGACGACGGACGACCGGACTCCGATCTTCTTGAGGATCTGCTCGACGTCCGCGAAATGCATCACCGCGGAGATGCTGCCCGTGATCGTTCCCTGGTTCGCGACGATCCGCTCCGCGGCCGTGGCGATCAGGTAGCCGCCGGAAGCCGCCACGGAACCCATGGAGGCCACGACCTTCTTTTTCTTCCGGAGCTCCTGGACGGCCCGGAAGATCTCCTGCGCCGGGGCGACGCCTCCACCGGGGGAGTCGATCCTCAGGACGATCGCCCTGACGGAGTCGTCACTGGAGAATTCGTCGATCTGATCGATGACGTCACCGACATCGCCGATGACGCCCTCGATCAGGACCACCCCGACCTTGCCCTGGAGGCTGAACGACCTAGCCTCCCCCTTGAAGCGGCCGAGGCTGTAAACCAGAACGAAGAAGACGGCCCCAATCACCAGCAGGATACCGATCCCTAGAATAACTGGGTGCCTTCGCATATCGAACTCTCAGGTCTATCCTTCCGTATCCCGGATCTTGATGTCGGCCAGGGCCTTGCTCAGGTTCGAACCGAGGTTCTCCTTGTTGTTGAGGTATTGATTGACCGAATGCCCTTCCGATCCCGTTTCGTAATCCTTGATGCTCAGGCGGATCTTCCGGCTCTTCGGATCCACGTTCTTGACGATTGCCGTGACGTTGTCCCCGACCGCGAACAGCTCCGAGGACGACTTCACCCGCCTCGAACTCATCTCCGAGATATGGACCAGGCCCTCGATGCCCTCCTCGATTTCGACGAAGATGCCGAAGTCGGTGATGTTGGTCACCTTCCCCGATACGGTGGAGCCGGGGGGATACTTGGTGCTGAGCTCCTCCCAGGGGTTCTTTTCGATCTGCTTGAGGCCCAGCGAGAATTTCTCGTGCTCGATGTCGATGTTCAGGACCATGGCGTCGATCTCCTGGCCCTTCTTGAACATCTCGGACGGATGTTTCACCCGCTGCTTCCAGGAGATGTCCGACATGTGGATGAGCCCGTCGATCCCCTCTTCCACGCCCACGAAGATCCCGAAGTTGGTGATGTTCCGGATGACGCCCTTGATGACGCTTCCCTCCGGATATTTCTGCTTCAGCTTTTCCCAGGGATTGGGGGTGGTCTGCTTCAGGCCGAGGGATATCCTCTTCGTATCCACGTTGATGTCCAGGATCATGACGAAGATCTTCTGATCGATCGACAGCACCTTGGACGGATGCTTGATTTCCCGCGTCCAGAACATTTCGGAGACATGGATCAGCCCCTCGACGCCCGGCTCGAGCTCGACAAAGACGCCGTAATCGGTCAGGTTGACCACCCGGCCTTCGACGACCGAATTGACGGGATACTTGTCCTTGATGGTTTCCCATGGGTTGGGAGTGAGCTGCTTGAGGCCCAGGGCCACCCGTTCCTTCTCCCGGTCGAACGACAGGACCTTAACCCGGATCTTCTCCCCCCTCGAAAAATGATCGGAAGGCCGCGTGATCCTTCCCCAGGAGATGTCCGTGACGTGAAGCAGGCCGTCGATGCCGCCCAGGTCGATGAAGAGGCCGTAGTCGGTGATGTTCTTGATGACCCCCTCGATGATCTTCCCTTCTTCGATGTTCTGCAGGGTATCGCGCTTTTCCGCTTCGCGCTCCTTTTCCAGAATGGTCCGTCTGGAGAGGACCACATTGTTTCTCTTGCGGTCGTACTTGAGCACATTGAACTGGAAGGACTGTCCCACATAGCGGTCCAGGTCCCTCACGGGGCGTATGTCCACCTGGGACCCGGGCAGGAAGGCGGGGATGCCGATATCGACGGACAGGCCCCCCTTCACCCGCTCGACGACGGTGCCTTTGACGGGGGTATTCTGTTCACAGGCCAGTTTGACGTCGTCCCAGATTTTTATCTTTGCGGCCTTGTCCCTGGAAAGGACCAGGTTGCCGTCCTGATCCCTGCGGTCCACGAGGACTTCGATCTCGTCTCCCACGTTGACGGTGATGTTTCCCTGCTCGTCCCTCAGTTCTTTTGCCGGAATATATCCCTCTGTCTTCCACCCGACATCCACCATGACGGAGTCCGCATTGATCTGGACGATCCGGCCCGTCAGCACCCCTCCCATCTGGACCGACTGCAGGCTTTGCTCGTAAAGTTCCTTGAAACCGAACTCTTCCTTCCCCTGGGTTGCATCATCTGAAAGGTTTTCGATTTCCTGTCCCTCTTTGGCCGCCTCGCCTGCATCCTGTTTCGCGTTTAAGTTGTCATCGTTAACCATTAACCCCATACCCCCTGAAAGTTTATGTGATATTGCACCGAAATTGACTAACATACGAATTGCCAAATATCAAGCGAATTCGGGCATCAATATTCTGAATTTACAATCATTTCTTAAGCGATCCCTTGATCCGCAGGGTTTCGTCTATGACTCCTTTCATGATATCGATGACTTGAGGGATGGTCTTGTCGGAAGTGTCGATGACGACTGCTTCCGCGGGCACCACCAGCGGGGAGACGGACCGCTCCCGGTCCTGCCTGTCCCGGGCGATCAGATCCTCCTTCACGTCCTTCAGATTCGCCGGGATTCCCTTGCCGGTCAGCTCCAGGTATCGCCTCTCCGCCCTTTTTTCGACCGACGCGTCGAGAAAGAATTTCACCTCGGCGCCGGGGAAGACGACCGTTCCCATGTCGCGCCCCTCGGCGACCACCCCCCCCGCGGCTCCGATTTCGCGCTGGATGGAAAGAAGGATCTCCCTGACCGTGGGAATGGCGGATATCCGGGAGGCGTAAAGGCCGATTTCCTCGGTCCTGATCCTGTCGGACAGATCCTCGCCGTCCACCCAGACCCTCAGCCGGCCATCGACCCCCTTCAAGGCCACCTTCATGCGCCGGCAAAAGTCCAGCGCCTCCGGGCCGGCTTCCCGAAACCCCGCGTCCC
>CAYOGU010000343.1:0-3611 GCA_964403345.1 uncultured Syntrophus sp.
GGCCTCGTCCTCGATTCGGAGAACCTCCAGGCCCGGGAGAACAACTTCCTGGCCGGCCTGGTCGTCCGCTCCGGCCGGTTCGGCTTCGCCTTCGTGGACATCTCCACGGGGGAGTTCCGGGCGGCCGAGACGCGGGACCGGGAGTATTTCCGGGCCGAGACGGCGGGGCTGGAGATCCGGGAGCTGATCGTTCCGGAGGACCTCGAAGATCCGGAGCTGCTGGCCGCCCTGGCGGGCGACGGGGAGCGCTGCCTGGTCAACCGCTTCCCGCCGGAGCGCTTCGATCCGGCGGAGGCCCTCGGCCTGCTCAGGGACCATTTCGGCCCCGAGGGCCTCGGCCCGTCGGGCGTGGAGGACCATCCGGCGATGGCCGCCGCGGCCGGGGCGGTCCTGGCCTACATGGCCCAGACCCAGAAGGATTCCCTGGCCCACATCAACAGGCTCCTGCCCTACGAGAGCGGGACCCACCTGATCCTGGACGACGTAGCCAAGCGCAACCTCGAACTCTTCGAGACGATCGTCGAGGGGAAGCGGGCCGGGTCGCTCCTGCAGGTCCTGGACCAGACCGTGACCTCCCCGGGGGCCAGGAGGCTCCGCTGGTGGCTCCACTATCCCCTCCGCGATCCGGACCGGATCCGGGAGCGGCTGGCCGCGGTCTCCGAACTCCGCGACGAGCATCTGGCGCGGGAGCGGCTGCGCGCGGCCCTTCGGTCCGTCTATGACCTGGAGCGGCTGGGGAGCCGCATCGCCGTGGGGCTGGCCAACGGCCGCGACCTGGCGGCCCTGCGGACCTCCCTGAGAGCCCTCCCGGAGGTCCGCGCCCTCATCGCGCCGTTCGAGGCCCCGCTGCTCGGGGCGATCCATGCCGGGATCGACGAGATGCCCGACGTCCTGGACTGGGTCGACCGGGCCATCGTCGACGACCCGCCCCTCACCATCCGGGAGGGGGGGATCATCCGCGAGGGGTACGACGCCGACCTGGACGGCCTGATCGCGATCACCCGGGACGGCAGGCAGTGGATCGCGGCCCTGGAGGAGAAGGAGCGGAAGCGGACGGGGATCGCCTCCCTGAAGGTGGGGTTCAACAATATCTTCGGCTATTACCTCGAAGTGACCAAGGCCAACGCCCGGCTGGTCCCGCCGGAGTATGTCCGCAAGCAGACCCTGGTCAACGCCGAGCGCTACATCAACGAGGAGCTCAAGGGATACGAGGAGAAGGTCCTCCATGCCCAGGAGAGGCGCGAGTCCCGGGAATACGACCTCTTCGTCGAACTCCGCGGCCGGATCGCCGGCCAGATCCGGAGGATCCAGGAGACCGCCTCCCGGATCGCCGACCTGGACGCGGTCGCCTCCCTGGCCGAGGTCGCCGAGCGCCACAACTACTGCCGTCCCGAGGTCGACTCGGAGGATACGATCGCCATCACCGACGGCCGCCACCCGGTCGTGGAGCGGATCGCCGGGGCCGGGGCGTTCGTCCCCAACGACGTCCTGCTCGATCTGGCCTCCAACCGGCTGCTGATCATCACCGGACCCAACATGGCGGGCAAATCGACCTATATCCGCCAGGTCGCCCTGATCGTCCTGATGGCCCAGATGGGGAGCTTCGTCCCGGCGGCCAAGGCCCGGATCGGCGTCGTGGACCGGATCTTCACGCGCATCGGCGCGGCGGACAGCCTCGCCCGGGGGCAGAGCACCTTCATGGTGGAGATGACCGAGGTGGCGGATATCCTGCGCTTCGCCACGAAGCGCAGCCTCATCATCCTGGACGAGGTCGGGCGGGGGACGAGCACCTTCGACGGCCTGAGCATCGCCTGGGCGGTGGCGGAGCATCTCCACGACGCGGCGTCCCTCGGGGCCAGGACCCTGTTTGCCACGCACTACCACGAGCTCACGGAACTGGCCGTCACCAAGGAGGGGGTCCGCAACTACCACATCGCCGTCCGGGAGTGGGGCGAGAAGATCATCTTCCTCCGGAGGATCGCCGAAGGGGGGACCAACCGGAGCTACGGCATCCAGGTGGCGCGGATCGCCGGGGTCCCGGAGGAGGTGATCCTCCGGGCGAAGGAGATCCTCCGGAACATGGAGAAGGGGGAGTTCGACGAGGCCGGAGTTCCCAAAATCGCCCGCGGCAGGAAAGGGGTCCGCAGGGACGACGGACAGATGAGCCTCTTTGCCGACCCGGGGGAAGCGGTTCTCAAGGAGATCCGGCGGGCCGATCCGGAGCGGCTGACGCCCATGGAGGCCCTGGGGAAGCTCTGCGACTGGAAGGAGAGGCTGGGACCCGAGGAGTGACCGGACGATGGAGAGGAAGGCCGGGATCGGCATGAACTACGAGCTTCGGGCCGAAGGGGAGGCCGATCGGGGCCTGAGGGTCGCCCTGGCGGGGCGCGTCTCGCTGACCGACGCCGATTCCCTGCTGGCCGACCTGGAGCGCCTCGTCGAGCAGCGCCGGCCCTCCCGGCTCACCATCGACCTGGGCGGCGCCACCTACATGGACAGCGCGGGCGTCCTGGCCCTGTTCCGCCTCGAGGACCGGCTGCACGTCCGCGGCATTTCCACCGTCTTCACCGCCCCCTCGGAAGGCATCCGGGGGATCATGGCCCTGATCGACCGGGAGGGATTGAAGAAGCCTCCCCTCCGCGGGGAGAGCTCCCCCCAGGGCATCCTGGAGGCCCTGGGAGGGGCCGGCATCCGGGTCGGACGGGATTTCTTCGCCGTCTTGAGCTTCTTCGGCGAGTGCATCGCCGCGCTGGCCCATCTGATGGCGCACCCCGGGGATGTGCGCTGGGACGACGTGTGGTTCTACATGCGGCGGACCGGGGCGGAGGCCCTTCCCATCGTGGGCCTGATCTCGCTCCTGATCGGGCTGATCATCGCCTTCATGTCCTCCCTGCAGCTCAAGCAGTTCGGGGCGAACGTCTATGTGGCCTCGCTGGTGGCCGTGGCGATCGTCCGGGAACTCGGACCCATCATGACGGCGATCCTGGTGGCCGGGCGGTCCGCGTCGGCCTACGCGGCGGAGATCGGCAGCATGACCGTCAACGCCGAGGTGGATGCCCTCAAGACCATGGGGTACGACCCGGTCCGGTTCCTGGTCTGCCCCAAGCTCATCGCCACGGTGGTGGTCCTTCCCCTGCTGACCCTCTATGCCGACGCCTTCGGCATCCTGGGCGGGATGATCGTGGGGATGCTGGGGCTCGATTTGACCCCCTACACCTACCTCTCGGCGAGCCAGAAGGCGGTCACGGTCTTCTATCTGCTTTCGAGCCTCGTCAAGGCCCTGGTCTTCGCCTTCGTCATCGCCTGGATCGGGTGCCAGCGGGGGTTCCAGGTGCGCGGAGGGGTCGAGGAGGTGGGGGCGGCGACCACCTCGGCCGTCGTGACGTCGATCCTGTTCATCGTGATCGTGGATTCGGCCTTTGCCGTGGTGCTGCACTACATCCGTTGAGGGAGGGGCCGGTTGCCGGGGACGGCTGCGGTTGCACAGGAAGGAATCCGAAGGGAGGGTGAGGGCTTGAGGGGAACCAGGGAGCCGGTCATCGCCGTGGAGGGGCTGACGGCCCGTTTCGGGAGCACGACGGTCCTGGATGCCGTTAGCCTCGACGTGTTCG
>CAYOGU010000344.1:0-3602 GCA_964403345.1 uncultured Syntrophus sp.
CATGTCGATCCCCAGGCGGTTCATCGTCTCCTTGAAGGCGATTCGGTCCTCCCCCCTCTCGATGGCATCCACCTGGACCCCGATCACCTTCACGCCGTATTTGTCCAGGACGCCCGCCTTGTGGAGCTCCGAGGTCAGGTTAAGGCCCGTCTGGCCGCCCAGGTTCGGAAGGATCGCGTCGGGGCGTTCGTTGTCGATGATCTCGGTCAAGGACTGAAGATTGAGGGGTTCGATGTAGGTGACGTCGGCCATGCCCGGATCGGTCATGATCGTGGCCGGGTTGGAGTTCACCAGGACGATATCATAGCCGAGTTTCCTGAGGGCTTTGCAGGCCTGGGTGCCGGAATAGTCGAACTCGCAAGCCTGGCCGATGACGATGGGACCCGACCCGATGATCAGGACCTTCTGGATATCCTTTCGTTTGGGCATGGAACACTCCTTGGGCGGCAGAATATGGGCTGGAAGGGACTCGTTTTTTTGTGGGAGGGAGTATAGGGAAAGCCCTCGGAGGTGTCAATAACTTTCTGGCTGGCAAAAAGGTTCCCGCCTCTCGGGGCGCGCCGTTCAACGCCACTGCACGGCGCGAAAGACTGGGGCAGGTCTAACGATCCGCAAGAGGAGGAGGGGTCCCGAGGATCAAAGTCCTCCCAATCCGATCAAAATGGTCCTTCAGTCTGTGCATCTCGGACCGCTCCCATCCGGACAGGAGGCCGCCACCGAGTTTTTCGCCCCAGTATCCGTTCGCGACCACCGTGCCTGCCCGCTCGATACGCGGGATGAGCGCATCAGCGCCTCCGGCTTGGAGATAGAGGCTCACGTCGTTGATGAACAGAATCTCCCTCGGCTCCGAGTCCAGCCGGCGCAGGAGGCCCTCGATCTCACGCCGATTCCGCCTGGCCTTCTGCATGGCCTCCTCCTCGGAATTCGAACTCAGGCGGGGCGGTTCGAACCGTCCCCCCAGATAGAGGACCCCGCATCCCTCGGGCGGCACCAGACGGCCGCCGACGCCGGGGATCCCCCTGGCGCGGGCCAGGTTCTCCGGGATCTCCGGTGCCATGTCCACCACGGCGGTCCGACTGCCGAACCCCGCGCGGCACAGGGCCTCCAGGACCCCTCTGGCCAGGGTGGTCTTCCCTGTATTGACGTCGCCCAGGATCAGGATCTTCCGGCCGAGGTAATCCTCGATGCGCACCTCCGGCATACCGCTCAGGCCTCCTCCCTCTCTTTTCGCCGGAAGGTCTCGGGCAAGAGGAGCAGGACCGCCACCCCGACCAGATAGACGACGGAGGTCACGGCCAGCCCCGTTTGGAGGCCATAGGCCCTTCCGATATGGCCGATGGTATAGGGAGCCAGGACCGCCCCGATTCGGCCCATATTCCAGCAGAAGCCGCCGGCATAGGCACGGACCTGCTCCGGAAAGAGCTCGGCGTAATAGGCCCCCAAGACACCGCCCGACCCGCAGAGACCGAAACCGACGACGATTCCCCACCAGAAGAGGAACATGGGATGGCGAACGACGATATAAACCGCGACGGCAACGGCAATGGTGGCGAAGGCGACGATCATGGCCCGGCGTCGGCCGATCCAGTCGGCCAACAGGCCGAAGACCTGAAAACCGAGAAACATCCCGATGTACATCACGAAGGAAAACCCGGCCATCGTCGTCAGGCTCAGGCCCCTCTCCTGCGTGAGGAAGGTCGGGATCCAGAAGGCCGCTCCCCAGTACCCGGCGAGGTTGACGATGCTGACCAAGGTGGCCAGGAACGTCGTCCGGGCCAAGCCTCCGGAGAAGATCGACCCGATGCCGATCCGGACCTTGGCCGCGTCGCCGGCGGCAGGCGCCGGACGCACGGGATCGGGCGGAACGAGGTGCAGGACCGCCAGGGCCGCAGGGATGGACAACATTCCGGCAACGAAGAGCCACTGCCATTCCACGTGAAGGACCCATCGGCCGACCAGGGAAGCAAGGACCGCCCCGATGGCAAAACTGCTGAAGACGAATGAGGCGGCGCGCCCTCGGTACCGTGGCGACCAGTGAGCGGCGATCAGGGCGGCGCAGGGTCCCCAGATCCCCCCGATCGCGATCCCCGTCAGAAATCGGAGCCCCATCCACTGCCCCCAGGTCTGGATGAGATAGACGACCCCCATCCCCACCCCGAGCCAGATCAGGGCCAGGACCATAGCGAAACGCCTGCCTGCGTTCTCGGCGATGAGGCCAAAAAGGACGCTCCCGGCCATGGCCCCCAGCATGGTGGCGGAACCCAGGAGCCCTCCCTCGGGCAGCGTGATGTTGAGGACCTTGAGCAGGACGGGCATGGCGATCGCCAGGACGATCAGATCGTAGCTGTCGAAAAGATAGGTCATGAAGGAGGCCCAGAGGACGGGCCACCGGTACTGCGTGCCGCTCATCGCCTTCCCCCTTTCAATAGTGCAGACAGCCGCAGCGCCGCGTTACCGATATCCGGCTGGGCCATGACGGCCGAGACGACGGCCACGCCGTCCACCCCGGTTTCCATCACCGCAGGGGCATTGTCCGCCGTGATCCCGCCGATGGCCACGACGGGAATCCGGACGGCCGCCTTGATCTGGCGGAGCTCTTCGAGGCTGACCGATTCGGTGCCGCCCTTCGTGGCGGTCGGGAAGATGGCCCCCACCCCCAGATAATCGGCCCCTTCGTCCTGGAACCGGAGGGCCTCCTCCAGCGTGCACGCCGATGCCCCGACAATCCGGCTGGGGCCCATTAAGCGACGAACTGTGGCAACCGGCAGGTCCTCGGGACCCACGTGGACGCCGTCGGCATCCACGGCCAGGGCGATGTCCAACCGGTCGTTGATGATCAGCGGGACCCCCGCCTGATCGGTTACGGTCTTCACCCTCCGGGCAAGATCGAGATAGTCCCGGGAGGGGATCTCCTTTTCGCGGAGCTGAACCACCGTCGCCCCTCCCCGGATCGCCGCATCGACGCTGTCCCAGAGGGTCCGACCGCCGAGCCAGCGCCGATCCGTCACCAGATAAAAGGTCCAATCCACCTGTTCTGCCGCCATATTGCCTCCCCTGGGCCGCGCTGGCGCGTCGGCCCCTTTCGACGGTCCGCCCGGTCGGGAGGCGGGGATTTACGTTTTGTACAAAAACGAAAAGGCCGTCTCCCAAAGGGAAACGGCCTAAGATTGATGACTTTGGCTCATTTCCCTACGCAGGCATGACCCTGATCAGGTTTATGAAGGGTTGCCGGAGTCCGGCATCTCAGTCCCGAAGGACACCCCTAACGAGCGGACTGATCATGCGCCAGTCTTTTCCGCTTGTCAAGCAAAATCCGGGAAGGGAACTACCCGATCAGCGGATTGAAGCCGCTCCGGGCTGGAAGGGTGGTGTTCAGAGGGCAAAAAAACACCTGTCGGACGGCAATGCCGTCCGGCAGGTGCACGGTATGGGTTCAACACATCGGTTATTGTCCGGCGGATCGGTCGATACAGGAAGTCAGGCTGCCAACCGGGCCCAAAAGCAGCGCCCGGACGGCCGCCCCGAAATCCACCCTAGCGGCAGCTCACGCAGACCGCCAGATCGTCCGCCGAGGCACCCGTTTTCTTGCCGATGTAGGCCAG
>CAYOGU010000345.1:0-3589 GCA_964403345.1 uncultured Syntrophus sp.
GGATGAAGGCCGGGGGCTCCCCTCAGAAGGTCCTGAATGAATTGAAAGAATATATCCGACAGAACTTCGACGACGTCGGCGATAAGTTCGCGGACGTCGCCCTCCGGATCCACCACGGCGAAGAGGACCGGCGAAACATCCGGGGGACGACCACCCAGAGTGAAGAAGAAACCCTGCGGGATGAAGGTGTCCAGTTCGTTAAACTTGCCCTGCCCGAGTTCGATGCGTAAGATGTGTAATCGGTCTCGGGCCTGTCCCGGTGCCACGTTTCTCCCTTCAACAGCATGATCAGGACCTATTCAAGCATTGAAAGGGCCATCGGCCATACTCCGTTGGTGGAGATCCGCAGACTGAACCCCAACCCGTCTGTGCGGATTTTCGCCAAGTTGGAATATTTCAACCCCGGCGGGTCCATCAAGGACCGGGTGGCCGTCTATATGATCGACCAGGCCGAAAAACGCGGGGACCTGACGAGGGACAAGGTCATCCTCGAGGCGACCAGCGGCAACACGGGCATCGGTCTAGCTCTGGTGGCCGCGGCGAGGGGGTACCGCCTCTGCCTGACGATGCCGGAGTCGGCCAGCGAGGAGCGTAAAAGGATCCTCAAGGCCCTGGGTGCGGAACTGATCTTCACCCCCGCGAACCTGCGCACCGACGGTGCCATCGAAGTGGCCTACGGTCTCATGCGCGACCATCCGGAGAAGTATTTCGGCACCGACCAATTCAACAATGCCGACAACGTATTGGCCCATTACCACGGGACGGGCAAAGAGATCTGGGACCAGACCGAGGGCGCCGTCACGATGGCCGTGATGACGCTGGGAACGAGCGGCACGGCGATGGGGGTTTCCCAGAGGCTCAAGGAATGCAATCCCGCCATCCGCATCGTAGGGGTCGAGCCTTACCTTCAGCACCGCATCCAGGGGCTCAAGAACATGAAGGAGTCCTACCGGCCGGGGATCTTCGACCGGAACCGCCTGGACGAGAAGGTCAACATCCTGGATGAAGACGCCTTTGAGATGTCCAGGCGCCTGGCCCGAGAGGAGGGACTCTTCGTGGGGATGAGCTCCGGCGCCGCGATGCATGTGGCGGCCCAGAAGGCCCGGGAAATGGAAGAGGGCGTCATCGTGGTCATCTTCCCGGACGGTGGCGAGCGGTATCTCAGCACGGATCTGTTTACCGACAGGACCCAGTCGAATCTCCATCTGTACGACACGATGAGACGGGAGAAGGTCCCCTTCAAACCGATCCGTCCCGACGAGGTCCTGATGCATTCCTGCGGGCCGACGGTCCATGAGATTCCCCACATCGGCAATTTCCGCCGCTACGTGGTCTCCGACATGATCCGCCGCTACCTGGAATACCAGAGCTTCCGGGTCCGTCATGTCATGAACATCATCGACCTGGCCGACCGCTCCATCCGGGGGGCCGAACAGGCCGGCGTCGATCTGAAGACCTTTACCGGAAAGGGCACGGCGGCCTTCCTCGACGGCCTGACCCGGTTAAACATCCGGCGTGACGATGAATACCCCCGGGCGAGCGATCATTTCGAGGGGATGGCCAAACTGGTGGAACGGCTCGTTCAGAAGGGCTATGCCTATGAAAAACTGAAGTCCGTCTATTTCGACATCTCGAAACTGGCGGATTACGGGAAGCTCTCCAATGTCGATCTTCACCGCGCCGTCCCGGGACGGACCGTCGATCAGGACGATTACGAGAAGGACAGCCCGGTGGATTTCACGCTCCTCAAACGTTCGACGCTCAGCGAACTGAAGAGCGGGGTCTATTTCAAGACCCGTTGGGGCAATGTCCGGCCGAGCTGGCATCTTGAGTGCGCCGCGACGGCCATGCAGTATCTCGGGGAGACCTTCGACATCCATGCCAGCGGGGCGGACGTGATTTTTCCCCACTGCGAGAACGTCCTGGCCATCGGCCGGGGAGCCACGGGCAAGGCCCCGGCGAATTACTGGATCCATACGGAACTGGTCATGGTGGACGGAAAGAAGATGTCCCGGTCCCTCAACAATGCCGTCACCCTGGAGGAACTGGAAGCGCGGGGGTACCACGGCCGAGAGATCCGGTTCTTTTTCCTGAGTTCCCATTACCGCAAACCGCTCAATTTCTCCTACGGCGCCCTGGAGACCGCCAGGAATACGGTCAAGAAGCTGGACGGATTCGTCCAGAGGCTGATCCGCTTCACGCCGGGAGAGGGATACGCCGACACGGACCAACTGCTCTACGATGTGAAGCAGGGGTTCTGCAACGCCATGGACGATGACTTCAATATCTCGGGAGCGTTGGCTGCCCTCTTCGAGTTGGTCAACAGGGTCGGCCCGCCTTTGGCCAAGGGGCTGTTCTCCCGCCAGGAGAGGGATCGTATCCTTGAGCACCTGAAGGGACTGGATGCGGTCCTGGGGATCATGAACTTCGAGGAGGAGACGATCGGTGGCGAGGCGCGCCGGCTCCTGGAGGAACGGCAGACGTTGCGGAAGCAGGGGCGGTGGGAAGAGGCGGACGGGATTCGGAAGAGGCTGTTGGAGATGGGGGTCGAGATTTCCGATACGCCGGGAGGGCCGATCTGGCGTTTGAAGCCTCCCGTTTCAAACTGACCCTCCCCTGGCGGGGCGACTCGCACAGGGCGTCGAGGGTTGGGCCGGTGGATTGGGAATGGTTCGATGACGGCACCGCGGGTTCGAAGATCGGCGATCGCCGGGAGCTGGTATCCGGGAAATCCCCGCAGGCTCCAGGAGGAGATTGAGGGCTATCTCTCCTGCGTCCCGGAAAGGCCTTCGGGAGGGGACCCTGTCGGCATGGTCGTGCCTCATGCCGGCTATGCCTATTCCGGGCAGGTAGCCGCCTATGCCTACCGCCAGGTGAGGGACAGCGCATTCGATGCGGTCGTCCTCGTCGGACCGAGCCACAGGCGGCCGTTCAGGGGAGTGTCCGTCTATGCGAGCGGAGGGTTTGAAACTCCCCTGGGCGTGGTTCCGATCGATGAGGGGCTGGCCAGGGGGATCCTTGCGAGCGGGAGAGACGTCTCCGACACACCGGATCTCCACGCCCAGGAACACTCCCTGGAGATCCAGCTTCCCTTCCTCCAGGTGGCGATCGGGGCGTTTTCCCTGGTTCCCCTGATGATGGGGGATCAGGGGGCGGAGACCTGCCGGGGGCTTGCGGAGGCGATCCTGCGGGCCGCAGGGAACCGGCGGATCCTGATCGTGGGCAGTTCCGATCTCTCCCATTACCACCCGTACGAACGGGCCCTGGTCATGGACCGGCGGGCACTGGACCCCCTGGAAAGGATGGATGCGGAGGGGCTTCTGCAGTCGCTGGAGGCGGGATCGTGCGAGGCCTGCGGCGGAGGCCCCGCGGCGGTGACCATAATGACAGCCCGGGGGCTGGGTGCCGATCGCGCGATGCTCTTGAAGTATGCCAATTCGGGGGATGTCACGGGGGACAGGAGCGGGGTCGTTGGATACGCCTCGCTCCTCTATGAAAAGGCGGGTCATGGACGGACAGGCGCAACCGGATAGGGGAGAGGGTCTCAGCCCCGAGGAGAGGGACTTCCTGCTCTCCCTGGCCAAGGACA